>DAOVVZ010000063.1:0-7003 GCA_030636915.1 Methylomarinum sp.
CATTATCTGAGACCTTAAATGTCCTTAGGTTTTTCATTACATGCTGGTTTTTATCATCCCTGATCATAGTCCATTGCGATACGAACCCTGCATCATCAGCAATTAATAAGGAGATTTCTGCGTTCAAAAATGCTATCTGGGTGATCTGTCTACCTTTATCAATGACGCTTAGGTGTTGTAATAATTCTGGTTTTTGTTTATCGGCAAGACTATAAACACTCAAAGCGCCTTGTTTTCCTGCCAGATACAACAATCGTTGTTCTTTATCAAGCATCAAATACTCAACATCCATGGCAATTGAATCTAAAACCGCTGTACTCTGTTCCAGCGTTGAGTCATCATCAAATAAAGACTCTTCTCTCTCATAATGACTTAAAACAATGTGATTACTTGCGGTTTTTGCCACTATCGTGGTCATATCCTCATCGACTCTTATCGAGACTTTTTCTAAAGCACTTCCCTCTGCATCTATAACTAATGGCTCGCGTCCTAAAGGATATTCTATTTTAGGGCTAATCAGCCGAACATCATTCGGATAGCTGATTTTATATTCATGCTTGGCAACCACCACACGGCCATCAGACAAGCCATAAATCACCACCCCATTGGCAGCATTACCTGGTGCAAAACTGCTGATTTTAACGTCTTCAGGAATAGCCAATGTTTCTGTTAAAACGGTTTTTCCTGTTGCAACAGCAAAAAAGACCGCCTTACCTTGGTCAGTAAATCTAACCGCAACTTCGTTTTGCTCTTCCATTGCCAGTAACACGGTTTTACCCGCACTGACTTCCGGCACATCATATGTGACAACGGCTTCTGATTCAGCTGATTCAAATAACGGCAGTACGACATACAACAAGTAAAAGAAAATGAGTACGATAGCTACAATTACACTTAAACCACCGACAATCACCCCTTTGCCTGCAAGATTATCCTTAATCAGTCGCCAACGCTGGTAAGTAGTTAAGCCACCATGTTGCAGTAACGAGGGGTTTTGTTTATTTATATTTTCAGTCATATGATCAGTTTAAAAAGAAAATATTACAACTTTATGACAATGCTATTTTATCCATCAAGCAATTCCTTTATGGATATTATTTTTTACATGAATTAAGCATTTGTTTTAAAAAACACACAACGTATTTTTTTTAAAAATCAAATATTACGCCATATCACAATACTTAAATATTAAAATATAGTTATATTACCACCTTTATCTAACCAAATGATTTATAAGGGCTTTAAAGATGGCATGACCATTGCTATATTTATTATGGATATGCATATTTTAATGTGTAGCATTTTTTTATTTAATTAGGTTAAAACATGAAAAAAATATTTGGTTTAGGTGCTGTGTTGCTCGTTTCTACTATGAATGTTAATGCAATGCCGCAGCATCAAGCTCCCTTTGTTGGTATTAATCCTGTTATGAATATGTGTCATATCATTGCTGAAGATGAATCATTCGCTCACCAAGGCCCTGCTGAGACAAAACTAACAATAAATAAAAACTATGCATTGGCAACATGTAAAGCTGAATATATAGTTGATGAAGAAAACCCTATAGATATTCAAGGAAGAGTAGAAGGAATACCTTGTATGATTGGTATCCCTGGATGGGCAGGTCTTGAAGTTAAAGGCCCTTCTGCAGGAACAGGTGGATTTACAGTGAGCCAAGGAGGCGTAGTTACAGCAACTTGTAAAGCACCTAGAGAGTAATAATTACTATTGATCAATAGCCCATAGTCTTTCTTTCTGCGCCTAGATCAAAAATGAAATTGCTACCTCATTCAGCTTTATGGGGTAGCTTATCATTGTTCATTAGATACTCTGGAGGCGCATAGGCGTACCAAAACAATCAATAATCATTCTCTTGATTTAATAACAATTACTGGCAAATACGGCGTTAATTCAAATACAAGTTCATCACGGTATAAGCTTACGATCAAACTCCCTGAATATTTGCAATCATGCTTTATTGCAAGACCTGCCCCAACACCATTGTTTATGGATATTTTTTTCATATAAATTAAATATTGATTTAAAAAACACACAACGTATTTTTTTAAAAAAAATCATCCCAAATAATATTCACCTGCATTTCTGGTGCTTTTCAAGCAAGTTGTCACAAATTATTCATTCAAGCGTTATCTAAATGACATAAATAACTGTTATTTTTTCAACATGAACAATTGTGGAGACAACAGATAACTCTTTCATATCGTACCATTTGGATCTCAGACACCCACTTAGGCACTAAAGGCTGTAAAGCTGAAATTTACGTGACTTTCTTGATCATATTGAATGTGACACGCTTTATCTGGTCGGCGACATCATCGACTTATGGAGCTGGAATGTGAAATCTGGTTTTTACTGGCCAATAATTCATAGCGATATTGTTCAGCGCATCATCAATAAAGCTAAAAAAGGCACTCGGGTGATTTATATTCCCGGGAACCATGATGAACAATTTAGAAAACACGCTGGCATACTATTTAATGGCATAGAAATTCAACTCAATGCAATTCACAAAACAGCTGATAATCGTCAGTTTTTAGTCATGCATGGTGATGAGTTTGACAGCATTGTTTGTCATAACAAAAGCCTGGCATACATCGGCAGTGAAGCTTATGAAATATTGCAGGTCATTAATCGCTGGTTTAATAATGCGCGGAGTTTATTTGGCTATCAATACTGGTCTCTATCTGCCTGCCTTAAAATAAAAGTAAAAAACATTATTCAAGTAATAGACAACTATCAACATATATTAAGCTTAGAAGCACAAAAGCATCAGACCGATGGTGTTATTTGCGGCCATATTCATCATGCTGATATTTGTGAAATGGATTTAGGAAAAACCTATTGTAATACTGGTGACTGGGTAGAAAACTGTACAGCACTGGTAGAAGATGAAACAGGTCAGTTATCACTGATCAATTGGCTAGAAGATAGCTGTAAGTTATTGGATAACGCCGAACAACAACCTGTCACATTGGCAAAAGCCGCTTAAATGTGCTGAAAAAGTCTTTATTAATGGCTGTAGGTGGTGTGATATTTATCATTGGTATGATTTTATTCCCGCTGCCGGTACCATTTGGGCTATCTACAATGATAGTGGGATTGGCGATTATGTTTAAAGCATCAAATAAAGTAAAACGTAAAGTGATTCGCCTATCTAATAAAAATCATCACACGCGTATGGCCTGGCAGAAAGCTCGACTATATATGCGCCGTAAAAAACAATAAGCAAAACCGTTACATAGCGTTATTTATAGGGCCAAAAAGAGCTGCTTACCTACATCCATGTAGGCACCCAGCAAGAGAGGGCTTTAAAACAAGAGCATCCCTGCTCGCCATATTTTTTCCACTTACTGTACAGCAAACTCCAATGCTGTTAATACAGAGGTTTTACTGGTTGATTCGTTATACATTTTCTTGAAATCATTCACCTCAGCTGAATTGTCATCAAATAAATCTCTGACAAATCCATAAGCAATGGTTTGATAAACAAGCTCTGTACGAACTGTATAAGTTCCAGCCGCTAAGCCATTAAGACTGTAACTTATCTGATCACTACCCCCTGTAAAATCATTATCGTTATATGCAATACCCATTACAGCCACATCATCTGGTGCAGTGGTTTTATCAAAACCATTGGGTAATAAACGATTGTCTTTCAGGTATTGCATACCGCGCAATAAGGTATACGTTACCTGATTATTACTATCGCCCATAATTGCTTCATAAACCTGTACCTGCTCTGGTGAAGTAATTACATCGTAATGTGGTTCAAAGGCTAGTGCATCAAAATCTGCATCCAGACCCTGAACGCTGCCATTGGCATTAACTTTACCCGATTCAAAGACCACATTATTCTGACTATCCAGTACAGACACATGCACGATTACACGGCGCGAAGGATAAGCACTAGGCAATTTATGACCTGTTTGACTGTTTACTTTTAACGAGAAGTCTAATTGCCCCTGGTTGAAAGACTGGCTTAACAGTTCAATATTTGCCGATCCTTGTAACATCACATCTGTTGCCGCAATAATGTCATCAAAGTTATTTGAAGTCACACCCAGTTGCTGTTTATTCTCCTTCAACATGGTCAGCATGAACTTATTAGCCCCAACAAACTCATGTATGGCAAAGTTGTCACGACCTTCTAACCACATAGGTCGATTAGAAATAGGCACGCCGTTAGCGCGTCCCATATGACACGACTGGCAACTGTTGGTACCTGCATAATCACTGTGCAACCATTCCGAATATGGCATTTGCTCAGGAAATTCAGACTCTAGTGTAGTACTTAAAACCACACCATTCTCATCAACATAAGGTGTTTTAACGTTATGACAAGTTGCACACATCTCTGACTCTTTGGTATGAAGACTGTACGCAGGTGTGTAGCCTGTATTCATCACCATAGGATTTGCAAACAAATTATCATAAGGACCGTAAATTTCCTTATTGTTACCAATTTCGTACTTACCTGTAAAACTTTCTAATGTTCCCAGTTTTGGCGAATCCTGAATTTGATGACATAAAGTACAACTCACGCCATTCATTGCATCATCATGTCTTGAATTTGATGCATTAAGAAAACCACTATCTAAGATTTCAATAGGCTCATTATTTTTCTTCGCTTCAAAGTTAGCCATAGGTGCGTGACAACGACTACATTTATCGTTAATCACATCCGCTAAATGCGGGTTACGGTTTAACTCTGTACGTACCTTTGCTTTCCAGAAAGGATCACGTGTTGAATTAGCCATCATGGTTGCTGACCAATCCTTTTCAATCGAGACATCATTACCCTGGTTATCCGACAGGTTGTTATGACACATGGTGCAATTATCAGAACCTGAGAAATGTTCGCTGGTAAAAGTCGCATCACCTACTGGCTGAGGCGGTAATTGAAATTCAGCTGTCACTTCGGCAAGCGTGGTAACACTAAAAGTATCACTGACACCGCCTATAGTTAGAATTGTATTTGTTGTGGTTTGGTAAGCAGTAGAAGACACTTGTCTTACGCTAACTGTATCACCATTAACAACCTCAGCAGCAACACTAGAGTAACTACCCCCATTAATCGCATATTCGCCATTATTAATTGTTATCGCAACAGCTGTATTGATACCCGCAACCGTTACCACATTTGATGTCAGCGTAGTATTAAGATCAACATCAAGCTGATCAATAAAACTAAAGGCATCCGGCGTACTGTCTGTTGGATCATTTTGAGTTGTCACACTAAAGACATCACTTACGCCACCAATGCTTAATGTTGCATTAGTCGTTGTGTTGTAAGTTGCTGCACTGCTTAAACGAACAACAACACTATCACCATTATTAACAGTGCTATTCGCTGCGCTGTATGCGCCGCCATTAATAGCGTATTCACCGCCACTACTCGAAATTGCCGTTGCGACATTAATTCCGCTAACTGTCACAACATTAGAGCTAAGTACTGTGTTTATTTCTACACCGGTTTGGCCTGCAAAGCTAAAGGCGTTGGGTGTACTGTCTGTTGGATCATTTTGAGTGGTTACACTAAAGACATCACTCACGCCACCAATGCTTAATGTTGCATTAGTCGTTGTGTTGTAAGTTGCTGCGCTGTTTAAGCGAACGATGACACTATCACCATTATTAATAGTGCTATTCGCTGTGTTGTATGCGCCGCCATTAATAGCATATTCACCGCCACTAATCGAAATAGCTGCAGCTACATTAATTCCGCTAACCGTTACCGCATTAGAGTTAAATACCGAACTTAATGCCACACCAGTTTGGTCTGTAAAGCTAAAGGCATTGGGTGTACTGTCAACAGCTGGCGTATTTTGTGTAGTCACACTAAAGACATCACTCACACCACCAATGCTCAATGTTGCATTAGTCGTTGTGTTGTATGTTGCTGCACTGCTTAAACGAACAATAACACTATCACCATTATTAACAGTGCTATTCGCTGAGTTGTATGTGCCGCCATTAATAGCATATTCACCGCCACTAATCGAAATTGCCGTTGCGACATTAATTCCGCTAACCGTTACCGCATTAGAGTTAAATACCGAACTTAATGCCACACCTGTTTGGTCTGTAAAGATAAAAGCATTGGGTGTACTGTCGGCAGTATTCGCCAAAGTCGTGATATCAAAACCATCACTTACACCATTAAGATTCAGTACCGCACTCGTCGTTGTTGAATATTGATTGGAAGAAAGCTGGCGTACGCTAACGGTATCTCCATTATTAACATTGCCAGAGCCACTGGTATAGCTACCGCCATTAATTGCATATTCTCCATAATTAATACTAATACTGATTGAAGTATTAATACCCGTTACCGTAATGCTATTGGCATTAACCAAACTGGCTAAAGACACACCTGTTTGATCAACAAACTGAAAGGCATCTGGCGTTTTATCCCAGCGCCTACCGTTTTTACCTGCCCAGGCCTGGGAATTTGCCAACATGGAAACCATGAGCATAACCACTAATAAAAATTTATGATGCCAACCAAGCATTATTACCTCCTAAAATTATAATTTTATAATTTAAGAAAATGCAATAACCATGCCTTAAAAAGCACACCTATATCCAGCCATTAGTCTAACAGCCAAAAAGCCAAATAAAATAACATACAACTTATTGAAAATATTAAATTAGACACAGAGTATCCCAACGCTATCTAATTGCGCGACTTAGATAACTTGATAACACGAGGAAAAGCAAATTAATTAAACTATGTTAAATAATACAGCTGAAATGGGGGATATGACTTAATTGAATCAATATACTCCGGCAAAGACCGTGATGAAGCGTCTAAAGCAGGCGGAATTTGCATAATGAGAGCCTTCTCCTTATAAAAAGTTCCTGTATTAACTAAGACTTTTTGCTCTCGCCTTAATTTATAACAGTTGTGCTTATATTATTTTAGTCCCCTGATACTCCCTTTAAGCTTCACTCGCGCCATTTCAATTTAACTAAAGAAACA
>DAOVVZ010000068.1:0-6754 GCA_030636915.1 Methylomarinum sp.
CATGCTTTCATCACTTTTGCCCGCATAACGCGCAAAATACCATGATGATTCCATAAAGGTATCAAAGGTATCAGTTTCTCTTCTTGCCGCTTTACCACAGCTAGGACAATCAACATGAGGGAAAGTAGGATGAGCCGCTAAAGGTGATTGAGAACCATCTAAAACCACATCTTCTTTAGGCAATTCAACTGGCAAGTCTGCTTCTGGAACAGGTACAGTACCACAATCATCACAATAAATAACCGGTACCGGTGCTCCCCAATAACGCTGTCTTGAAACACCCCAGTCACGTAAACGGAAATTGGTTTTGCGCTCACCTTTATTATCGGCTTCTAATTTTTCGGCAATCGCAGTAAAAGCATCCCCAGAGTTTAAACCATCAAATTCAGCCGAATTTTTCAGTACACCTTTAGCTGTAAAAGCTTGCTCAGACACATCAGTATCTTCACCATCTGCAGAGAAAATAACTTGCTTGATTGCAATACCATATTTGTTAGCAAACTCATAATCACGTTGATCATGAGCAGGTACAGACATGACAGCACCTGTGCCGTAGCCCATCAATACAAAGTTAGCAATCCAGACAGGTACTTGTTCGCCCGTAATAGGATGAACCGCTTTAACCCCAGAATCTACACCACGCTTTTCCATGGTTTCCATCGCTGCTTCCGATGTTTCCATGACTTTACATTCATCTAAGAATGCCGATATTTCTGCATTACCTTTTGATGCAGCAATAGCCACAGGATGTTCAGCAGCAACAGCTAAATAAGTCACACCCATTAAGGTATCTGGACGCGTGGTATAGATTCGAATAGGATCGGCTTGCTCAGCAAGCGCAAAATCCATTTCCACACCTTCAGATCGCCCTATCCAGTTTGCCTGCATAGTTTTTACTTGCTCAGGCCAACCATCCAGTTTATCTAGATCCTGTAATAATTCATCAGCATAAGCTGTAATTCTTACGAACCATTGCGAGATTTCTTTCTTCTCAACACTGGTATCACAACGCCAGCAACAACCATCAATCACTTGCTCATTGGCTAACACGGTCTTGTCATTAGGACACCAGTTAACTGGTGAAGTTTTTTTATAAACCAGATCTTTTTCTAATAATTTAAGAAAAAACCATTGCTCCCAACGGTAATAACTTGGATCACAAGTTGCAAGTTCTCTATTCCAATCGTAACCAAAACCCAAGCGTTTAAGCTGCTCACGCATATAGTCAATATTGCTATAGGTCCAATCGGCTGGATGCACATTATTTTGCATTGCCGCATTTTCTGCTGGCAATCCAAAGGCATCCCAACCCATAGGTTGCATGACATTTTTACCTAGCATACGCTGAAAACGACTGATGACATCGCCTATCGTATAGTTACGCACGTGTCCCATGTGTAATTTTCCACTGGGATAAGGAAACATCGACAAACAATAATACTTCTCTTTATCAGCCTCTTCAGTGACATTAAACACACCAGATTCTTCCCAATTATCTTGAGCTGTTTGTTCAATTGCCAATGGCGTGTAATTTTCTTCCATCCTACTCGTCTTTTTGCGTTCAAAAGCGTTAGAATACAGTACAGACGCTTAAATCTAAAGTGTATTTTAAGGAGAAACCTATGAGTGATAATAAATTTGTCAAAGCCTATAACGACCTTATGGAGCATTTATACGAAATAATGGATGATACGCTGCACTCTGTTGCCGATGCGATGGATATTGCTAAAGAAAAAACCAGTGAGCTGGGCGGATTAACTCAGGAGGAAATCAATCAAGTTGCTGATTTTCTAATGCGTGATATAGAACATGCAGCAAACTCAACACCAGCAGTCAGTAATAAAGATTCTCTTTCCGAATGGTTTAAATTTGATATCGATTTAATTGAAAATTTTGCATTAGATGATTTTTTTAGCCTTGCCGATAAAACACGTATTGAATTAGCAAAAATTGAAAATCAGGCCAAACTGTATCACACCTATAAAAGTGGTGATATTACTGGCCCGGGAACATTTACTTGCGACCAATGTGGCAAGCAAATAGCTTTTAAATCGACCAGTCAAATACCTGAATGCCCAGAGTGTAAAGCAAAAACTTTCTCTCGTAGTTGATATTACTGGTTCAAAGCTTATAATGCAGTTTTATCTATTTGATTTCACGGGAAAATAATATGCGCAGGGTCATCTTCAATCAAAAAGGCGGTGTAGGAAAATCAACTATCACCTGTAATCTAGCCGCTATCAGCGCGGTTGAAGGAAAAAAAACATTAGTTATCGACCTTGATGTACAAGGAAACTCAACTCAGTACCTTCTTGGCCACAAGATTACCGATGCTGATAAAACCATTGCTCACTTTTTTAAAGACTGCTTAGGCATTAGTCTTTTTGGTGGTGGTAAAGAAGGTTTAGACTCTGCAATACATGAAACGCCCTTCCCTAATTTATTTGTTATGCCCAGTCACCCAGAACTTGAAGGGTTACAAAGCAGATTAGATGCTCGCTATAAAATATTTAAACTGAAAGAAGCATTGGAAAAGTTAGAAGGCTTTGACGCTATCTATATAGATACCCCGCCTATCCTTAACTTTTACAGCCAATCGGCATTAATCGCTGCTGAAAAATGCTTAATTCCTTTTGATTGTGATACTTTTGCCAGGGATGCCTTGTATACCCTGATGAATTCAATTGCAGAAGTAAAATCAGATCACAATGAAAACCTTGAAGTTGAAGGTATTGTCGTTAACCAGTACCAGAGACAAGCTAATTTACCAAGACAGTTAGTTGAAGAGTTAATTGCAGAAGGTCATCCGGTACTAGAAGCTAAAATATCCCCTTCAGTAAAAGTAAGAGAATCTCATTCTGATTCAAAACCTTTAGTTCACTACGCGCCAAATCATAAATTAACTGACGAATATCGCGCTTTGTACGTTGAAATTCAGTAATTATTAATTACATTAAGGTTAAGGCAAAACATTAATCAGGGGCAATCGACAAGATTCCCCCTGAAATTAATAAAGCAACGGATACAATCCCCCCTCCATCACCTTTTCTTCTGCCTGGGCAATAAGCCCTTGCCTATCAAAGACTATCATTATTTTCTGTAAAATAGGGCTAACCCTAAGCTCGGACATACCCGGTTTAACCGTAGGATGATAAAGCATCCTCAGCAATAAATAATCCAGTCCAGTTAATAACTCGTTATACGATTTATCATTAAAAATGGAGGGAAACACTTTTTCCGAATCATTAGGCAAGCCCATAATCTGGGTCAGCTCCTCGACAATACAAGAGACTAATTTTGCATGTGCTCTTGCCCTGTCGACTGGAATAACCACAATAGCCTTATTAATACTACTGTTGCTATTGATAGAAAAATGAGCCAGACAAACACTATTCCGAAATAATTGATGCCACTGTTTTGTTGACTTTATCTTAAACTCACTTAGTAATTCCTGTTCAAGCTGGTTTTCCGTTGAAAAAACAATCAGTAAATTAGCATCCTGCTTTTTAGTCACGGGATAAATATCAATACCTGTAATTTTGGCCAGATGTTTTAGATGTAATTCAGACAATCGCTCATGTAACGCCTGGTCAGCCACACGATGAATAAAATAATATTTAATTGGCTTAGTCCATTTACGAACATTACTGTGTTTTACTGAATATTCATTATTCAATGCAATTTCAACAAAACTACTGAGCAAATAATCAGGGCTAGACCATCGAATATGTTCTTCAGCTGATATGTTTGACAGTATGCTGAAAAAAGAGCTATAAAAACATATTGTTTTAGCACTTTGCACCAGCCTTTGTTAACCCAATAAAGCATCGAGATATACTCCGTGCGGAGTATAAGTTGCGGTGAAGATTTAAACCCATTACCAAAAACAACAATATCCTGTAACCCGTATGCAACATGCGTAATACCGGGAATCGATAGGTCGCCCCCCCGTTAGCTGAAGCAAATACCGCTTAATCAGCATGTTTTATTACGCCCCTTATTATGACTGATATCCAACAGAACGATTTCTTCCGGCTTCTTTGGCCTGATAAAGCGCATGATCGGCTGTATTCATAAAATTTGATAATAGCTGATCCGGTGTCGGTATGGTTCTCGCAAAACCTAAACTGATAGTGACCACATCGGCAACACTGGATTTTTCATGGGGTACTGCTAAAGACGCTACGGCCTGACGTAAATTCTCGGCAACATACTCCGCACCTTTCCATTCTGTGGCAGGTAGAATGCAGACAAATTCCTCACCACCATAGCGTGCCAACAAGTCAGAAGGTCTTGCAATCACTTTCTGCATTGCAGTAGCTACCTTTCTTAAGCAGTCATCCCCACCTGCATGCCCGTAGTAATCATTAAACGGTTTAAAATAATCAATATCGATCATGATGATGCTTAAAGGCGCTGCCTCTCGATGCATAGCACGCCATGCCTGCAACAGAAATTCATCAAAGCGACGTCGATTGGCGATGGAAGTCAGGGTATAAATGGTGGCTTGTTGTTTTAATAAATGCCGTGCATGCATTAATTGCAGGTGATGACTCACCCGGGATTGAACAATAGCGGCTTTTACAGGTTTGGATATGTAATCTATTGCTCCACAATTTAAACCCTTTGTTTCATCCTCATCATCTGTTAAAGAACTAATAAAAATGACAGGGATATCTTGTGTTGTCGGGTTTACCTTTAATATCTGACAGGTTTGATAGCCTGTTTGCCCGGGCATAAGTACATCTAACAATATTAAGTCAGGCTTGTACTGTTGAGCCAGCTCAACTGCTTTTTGTCCATTTAATGCAAAAAGCACTTCATAATCTGATTCAAGTATACCGATGAGCAATTTAACATTTAATGGATCATCATCAACCACTAGAACCACGCTATCATCGGTCATAACAATCAGCCTCTTGTTGCTTTAGCTTATCATCAATTGTTTTCAACAATTGCAGTGCCTCTTTATAATCCAGATGATTAACTGCCACTTCAATTTTTTTCATCGTTGTATGATGGACACTCTCTTGTAATAAAATATCCAAATATTGACAATCCAATTTTGCCTTACTGCTATGCCTGACAAGACTATGAGTCAATTGAGCCACAAGATCACTCATACTACCTGGAAGTGAGGCTTCAGCCCCACCAGATTTATGCGTAACTAAAACCCCACTTCCAAATTTATTTTGTGCAGGCTCTTTACTTCCATTATGCAAATCATTAATGGCGACCATTAATAGCCCCCAGTGACTTTCAAACTCAGAAAATAGCGTTAATAGTTGCTGTTTATCTACCTGATCACTAATATTTTGCTCAATCTCTGTGGCTAGATTAAAAATAGCTTGAAAACCGAGATTACCAGCAGTTCCTTTAATACGATGAATACTTTCTTTAGCCGATTCATACTGTTCAGTTTCTAATAATCCCTTGATTTGCCCCACTGTCTGCTGGTCTTGACAATAAAAATCGATCAATAACTCACGATATAAGGCGGGGTCTAACTGCAATTTCCCTGCATTTTTTGCAATCAACCCTTCAATCTCAGAGCTATAGTTTGTCGCCTCATTCTCAGCTTCCGTGCTAATAACTTCCACTACGTCATATTGTGCTGATGCTAGCCACTTGGTCATAATATCAACAATATTTTTTTGCTGTATCGGTTTTGCCAGATAATCATCCATCCCAGCCTCAAAACAGGCTTCCTTATCACCGGGTAATACATTAGCGGTCATCGCAACAACAGGTAAACGAGGTAAATTATTTCTGACTTCCCACTGTCGAATCGATTCCGTCGCCTGATACCCATCCATCACGGGCATATGACAATCCATAAAGACTAGGTCGTAATCTTGTTGGTTAATGGCTTCCAACGCATCTTTACCATTGTCTGCAAAATCAACAGTCACCCCTATCTTTTGTAAGAAATTACCCGCAACTTTTTGATTAACATTATTATCATCCACCAATAACACATGTGACTTAAACAGTGGCAAAGTGGTTTTTTGCGGTACTTGCTGCTGATGCAGTTGTGGCAACAATAGTTTAGCCAAACTCTTAAATAGCAGAGTCTGTCTTGCAGGCTTCATTAAACAAATATCAACACTTTGCGATTTAGTTGTATAACCTGCTGAACTCAGCATTAAAATGGGGAAACCAGAATAAAGGGAATGCTGACGAATATTGTCTGCCAGCTGTAGACCATCCATTTCCAGCATATGGTAATCAATCACCGCGCAATCAAAATCAGTTTCATTAAGTGCGGTTAATGCATCCTTGCCATTGATATGACTGACATATTGCACACCCCAATTACTACAATAATGCTCCAGAATCTGGCGATTAGTTTCATTATCATCGACGATTAATACTTTTTTGCCACTGATATCAGCCAGGCTTTGGTCTTTCTCGGTTGACTCTGCCAATTGCACCGGCAATTCAAACCAGAAAGTTGAGCCTACACCTGGTTTGCTATCAATGTGAATACTTCCACCCATCAATTCGGTTAATTGTTTGCTAATCGACAAGCCTAAGCCTGTGCCCCCAAACTGACGGGTTGTTGATGCATCAGCCTGACTAAAAGCCTCAAATAGATTCTGTTGCTGCTGACGACTTATACCGATCCCGGTATCTTTTACTGCAAATTTAAGGGTTGCTTGATTATTGTTGACAGGTTCAACTAGCGAATCTTGTAAAGATACTTCACCTGTTGCGGTAAACTTAACCGCATTACCCATTAAATTGAGCAATA
>DAOVVZ010000157.1:0-4846 GCA_030636915.1 Methylomarinum sp.
AAAATTACTTGCTAATCTCAAGTTTTCTATTGGTCTATAGTCAAAAGCTAACTCAACAGTCTCAATATTTTCTGGCTTCAGATTTGGATTTCCAACAAACAGCTGGCTATTCTGTTGTTTCTGTTCTAAAAAGCTAGGCGCTCTAAATGCTTGCCCATACATCAATTTAGCACTTAACTGCTCATTAATACCCCATACTAATGCAACCCGAGGATTAAAAGTACTGCCAAAATCAGAATATTCATCGTAGCGAACACCAGCGGTTAATTGCCATTCCTGGCTAATTTGCCATTCATCCTGCAAAGCAACCGACCAGATTGAACGCTGTGAATCAGGTAAGAAAACAAAGTTAGTCCCTGTTACATTGGTCAATGTCCCTACCGTAATTCCTTTACCAAAATTACGACTCTCTTTGGTTCGAACTTGCTCATAACGAAATCCTGTTGTTAATCGTAACAAATGACCTTCAATCCCTTTGAAAATACTACTCATCTCAAATGAAGCCACTTGATTTTCTATTCCAATTTCTGAGAGTACACCCTCTGGAAAAAATGTAGGATTTAAAACAAATGGAACCGTAGGATTAATTTCCCCATTACCATCTATAGGAAGAAGAGTTCCATCGGGGAAGATATGTAACTCGGCATCTATATTGGTATATAAATAACTGGCATGAGCCAAAAACCCCCAGTCATCTACAAGGTCTTCAGATGAAAATTTAAGATCTGTTAAATAATTCTGGCCATTCAATTTACCTTCATCATCTAATGCACCACCAGCACCCGCGAGCAAACCGGCATCAACTTCATTAAACGCCCAAAAGCCAATATCCCAATGTTTACGCTGCAAATTTAAATGTGCATTCCAGCGTTCCAATTTTGTTTGCATTTCATTTGGCGCTAATGATGCATCTGTACTAAAATTGCGATCAAACTGAGATTGCAGATCCGAATTGATAATTCGATCACCATCATTGTTGTTGTGAGCATATTGTAAGGTTGTAGCAATATCCCAGCCTAATAGCTGATTACTGTGCTGCCCCCAAACACTCTGGCTATCCCATGAACCACCTCTAACGCCAATGACTGTTCCATCAATATCCTTTGCTTTTTTAGTGATAATATTGATTACTCCAGCAAATGCGTCGGCACCATATAACGCTGACCCAGGCCCTCTAATTACTTCAATTTGCTGAATTGCTTCAACAGGCAGCTTCATCCCGGTCATGCTACTGCCTTTATAAGGCACTGAACAACGCGTACCATTAAGTAAAACTAAAACCTGAGCATTTACACCATTCTGCATGCCTCGCATTGAATAAATCGTATCATTGGTTACCGCCTGAATAGAAACATGTAAACCAGGTACTGTTTCAAGTACTTGATCTAATTCCGTTGCGCCCATGGTATCGATCTGCTGTGCGGTAATTACTGTTGTTACCGAAGCCGACAGATAAGCAGGCTTGGCAGTACCCGTTGCAATGGTTACAGAAATATTTGCTAACTCTGCTGGAGACATAGAGAAAAAGTCCTCCATATCTTCATCTGCAAGCAATAGATGACTATAACTACAAATTAATAAGCCTATAAGCTTAAAATTCAAGCCTTTATTAGTCATTTTTCTCTCATAAACACTTACCATTCCAGTTCATCTAAGGGCTTTGGTTTTGCAATTCCATAGCCTTGAGCATAATCAACACCCAGCGTATTCAGCAAATCAAAAATTTCTTTATTTTCAACAAATTCAGCAATCGTTTTCTTACCCATCACATGCCCCACTTCATTAATCGACTTAACCATTGCCAAATCTACTGGGTCATCAACAATATCTTTAATAAAAAATCCGTCAATTTTCAAATAATCAACTGGCAGGTTTTTTAAATAGGCAAAAGATGAAAGTCCGCTACCAAAATCATCTAAAGAAAACAAACAGCCTTTATTTCTTAATTGATGCATAAATTTAGTTGCATCGGTTAAATTACCGATAGCTGCCGTTTCTGTAATTTCAAAACATATTTTATGGGTTGGAATTGAATATCGATCAAAGATGTCAAAAATAAATCCCAACATGCTTTCATCTGATAATGACAGCCCAGATAAATTAACTGAACACACAGACAATTTGTCTAAGCACTCGGGATGACCTGCTAGCCACTTAAACAGATGAGAAAGCACCCATTTATCCAAAGCAGCAGCCATATTGTATCTCTCTGCTGCCGGTAAAAATGCCCCTGGAGGAATAGTATTACCCTTTTCATCTTTATATCTAATTAATGTCTCAAAATGCAGCCCGTCCTCATGCTTATTTACCGGCACGATAAGCTGCCCATATAAAACAAAATGGTTATTATCTATAGCATAACGGATTTTCTCTACCCACTGCATTTCACCTTGACGCGAGGCTAATTCTTCATCATCAGGCCTAAAAGCATGTACTCGGTTACGTCCTTTTTCTTTTGCGGCATAGCAGGCAGCATCCGCTTCTTTCAAGACATCGACAACATTGCCTGTACAGCTGTTAATAGAGGAAATACCAATGCTAACACCAATAAAAAAGCTCCTACCTTCCCAGGCAAATTGGAAATCCTGAACAACACCCCTTAATTTCTCACAGGCATGATACGCTTCATCTAACGAACAATTGGACATCAATATGCCAAACTCATCGCCACCCAGCCTTGCTAACACATCACCTTTTCTAATTTGTAACCTTAAAATATCACCTAACTGTCTTAATAATTCATCGCCTGCCATATGGCCACAGGTATCATTAACCACCTTAAATTGATCCAGATCCAAATAACAAAGTGCATACTCAGTTTTTCCATTATTAACGCTAATTAACGCATGCTTAATAATAGAATCAAATTCAGCTCTATTCACTAAACCCGTTAGTGCATCATGGCTCGCCTGGTAAGCAATTTTTTCTGATAAAATTCGCGTTTCTGTTACATCTTCGCAAACAAGTAAAAAATTATACTGCTGTTTTTCATCCACAATTAATCGAGCCGTTTCTCGCACCCAAATAATACGGTCATTTTGACAAATTAGTCGTAGTTCTTCCTTATGCACCCTATTAGGCGAAGCAATACACAAATCCAGCAACATTTTTGCTTCTCGGCGATCTTCTGGATGTACAAAATCAAAAATTGACCGCCTTTTTAAAGCTTCACAATTTAAACCCAGTTGCTTTGCCCCAAATCTATTAACCGACCAGATTATGCCTGTGACTGAAAGATGAAATACCATCGTAGGATTATCATCATAAAGTGCAAGATAATAGTCTTTTGCAACCGTTAAAGACAGGTTCTGCTGATCCACGGTCTCCACCATTTTATTAAAGGCATCAACCAATTCACCCAGCTCGTCATCATTCGACTTAACCGCTCGCCTTGAATAATCCTTCTTCTCTGTAATGATATGAACTATCTTTAACAGCTTATTCAGTGGGCTGGTAATCATCCCAAGTAACGGCATTGTTAATACAAAAGTAATAACAGTGACTACAAACAACACCACAATAAGTAGCCCGATATATTTTATTTTCCGTACAAATGTGGTCTTTAAATCGGCATGAATATAAACCTCGCCCAAGGCTTCAGAATCAAGTTCAATCGCTCTATACACATACAGTAAGGTGCGGTCATAATGACTACTACCTCTAGTAAATTGTTCAGGACAAGGGGCATCAGTATGGGAGGCCACTTTGTAGCTTGTAAAGACCTTACCTTCCCTGTCATAAATGCAGGCCGATTGAAACATCGGTAATTGGGCTAAAGGGACTAAATTTTCTTTAGCTAATTTTTGATCATCAAACAATAGAGCGGCACTACTTCTATTCCCTAGCAATTCAGCCATCGCCGACAAATCATCTAATGCATGCTGTTTAAACGCCGTGACTTCAAAAACCAATAATATTAATGCCGCCAAAAATAACCCTGAACCACTGGAAAACATTAAAATTGATAATAGTTTTTTTCGTATAGAAAGCTGTCTAACGAATTTAATCATTCGGCACTCCATCATAAACATCAGCAACTTCTAATAACTTTGCACTTATATCCAGCCCACTAGCTCTTAATGCCTTTATATTAACCTTTAACTTAACCTTCTTCTCTTCAAGCGAAAAAGCAATCATTCCTCCCGCCTTAATAAATGATTTAGACTCCCCTACCGTTAGGGTTTTGTTCAATGATGTTATGGTCAAGATTGCCTTTGAAGGTAGGCTCCATTCTCTTTCGACAACTAAAGAAGCAAAGTAAATCATATGGCAATGCTTAATCTCATTACTTGAATCGAATCTATACAAACGAATGGGCTTACTTTTCACCGATTTTCTTTCAATTGGGTCAATAATGGCGCCAAAAGGATCTTTACCAACAATACACAAATTAAAGGTGGCTGATTCATCTTCAGGCCAAGTAATAAATTTAGTAAAGTTATAGAGATAGCCCGCTTTGATTTTATATTCAATTTGGGCTTCTTGGGCAAAAGAAAAGCCTGGTAAGAACAGCAAGAAGAGGAGTGAAAATACGTTCAAACAACCGTGTATTTTTTTTGATTGAACGTTATATACTTCGCGCGGCCACGGTTGCGGATTTCTATCGGTTGATTTTGGCCGATAGACTGCGTTGCTTAAATAGTTGCGTAGCCTGCTATGCGTCTGTTTAAGCGCCTTGCTATCGACTAAAATCAACTTGCTATAAATTCCGCATCCGTAACCGCGCGAAGTATATTTCCATCATTGCTATTTTATTGTTAAATAATTTTTTATTTACAAAATAACCTTGGATTAAATCATGAAAACAAATGTTGTCGGTATTGATAAAATTCTTCGCATTTTTGTT
>DAOVVZ010000199.1:0-4380 GCA_030636915.1 Methylomarinum sp.
AAGAATTAATGCAATATTTTCCGATGCAAATACAAGAACGGTTCCCCGGTGAAATTAAAAATCATTTTTTAGCGCAGGAAATTGTTGCCAATGGATTGGTAAATGGTTTTGTTAATCGTATGGGGATGGTGTTCGCTTTTAGGCTAATGGATGAGACTGGCTGTTCTATTGTTTCAGTTTTTAATGTCTACAAACAAGTGTGTAACATTTTTGTTATTAATGAGTTACGGCAGGAAATTGAATCTCAATGTTTGCATTTAGATGCGAATGTTTTAGATGAGCTGCAGCAAGACATTAGAAAAGTAATCGAAAGGTCTATGCGCTGGTTTCTTAGCCGAGAGCAGGCGGAAATGGAGGTTCAGCGTTATACCGATGGCGTTGCCGAGCTACAATCAACATTACCTTCTTTTCTTTCTGAACAAGCAAGTCAAAGTGTTGATGAACAGGTGGATGCTTTTATTCAACAAGGTGTTCCCTCCGGTTTAGCGCTTAATGTAGTGACATTGGATGTGATGTATTTATGTCTGGATGTTATTTGGCTTAATAAACAAACCAAAAGCTCGCTAAAAGAATGTGCACAAGTTTTCTTTGCCTTAATGCTTGAGTTTGATTTGTTATGGTTGCGTGAAAAAATCAGAGCATTACCCGAAAAAACCGTATGGGAATCATTAGCAAGAAGAACCGCTAGGGAGGAGTTTAATGCGGTTTGTTGTTCTTTGTCGCTCGCTGTTTTACAGCAACAGGGCACAACGATACCGGGTAATGTTTCAGTCTGGGTGGCAGCTTCTGGTGTGGCGGTTACGCGTTATCGCAAGCTTTTGGCAATGGTACACGCGGATAATGAGATAGAGCTGGAGAAAATTA
Organism: Methylomarinum sp.; assembly: GCA_030636915.1. Lineage (GTDB taxonomy): Bacteria > Pseudomonadota > Gammaproteobacteria > Methylococcales > Methylomonadaceae > QPIN01. The sequence goes on from DAOVVZ010000199.1 coordinate 865, forward strand.
CCGTGTTGTTGAAAGAATTAAGGGCGATCTGTATAGGAAGGTAAGAACAGTCCTGTATGGGGTGAACGTGATGAGGCACCAAACACATCATTCGCAGGTGATGCGCTTGGTGTCTCAGTGTACCCTATAGATGGTAATACATTGGAGTTTTAATATTTGCATTTGATAGTGCAAGCCATGTCACTGTCATTGTGGTATTTATATATTTTAATCGCCCGTTAAAAGGATTGCTGGGGATGAAAAGCAATAGCCGACAGAATGCACGGTTTGAATGGGCAAAGGCTTGTAGAGTACTTGCTTGGCCTTTTTTCGTAGTCTGCGTAGCATTGAATCCATAGAGCGGCTACCATATTCATTGGCAGGGTACTCGAGTGTTTTAAGTAATGATTGTCTAGAGATGTTTTTACCTGCGGAACTCATTAATTCATTCATAAAGGCCATTTCCTTGGCTGTCATTTTAACTTCATTACCTTCTGGACAAATAAGATTCCAGGATGTTTTATCCAGATACCAATTGATGATGTCGCTTTTAATTTGAGTGGTGTTTTTAAGGAGTCTGGCATTTAAGCTTTTAATGGCAGCGGCTAACTCTGCACTTCTTATCGGTTTTACAAAAAAATGATCAGCCCCTTTATTATAGCCCTCAATACGATCAGTCACTGAGCCGCTAGCAGTGAGCAAAATAATACCAATATTGGTGTTTTCATGAAGAAACTCAACAATTCTTAGCCCCGATTGGTCTGGTAAGCCTTCATCTATGATAGCAATATCGTAACGCTTGGTATTTAATGCTTGATAGCAAGCCATCGCACAATTAACACCATCCGTCATGATTCCTGATAGCTCAAGTAACTCCGCTAAACATTCTCTTAATGAATTATCATCCTCCACTAAGAGTGCATGTATCTCACTCATGATCTTGCAATATCGTTAAGTTGAGTTAAAAGAATATTTGAATTGGTATGTTGTACTTGAAGTGGAGCTTTTGTGTTTAAAGGCAGGTAATTTTGGAGGGTAATAAAATTCACGTTTATTTTGGCTGGGCGGAGAGTTGTAAATCATATCTTACAGAAAAAAGGATGTATTAAAAACTTATTTGGTATGAAAAGTCACATTTAGTCATATTTAGCTATTTTTTGTGGGGTGAGTAATTTCATTAATAATAGTAATGTATCTTCATATGATCATAATGGGAAATAGATAGTGTCTGAAGGATTTAAAAAAAGTCATATTTTAGTGGTTGATGATATGTCTAGCAATAGAGCATTGTTAGAAAAAATGATCATAAGATTAGGGCAGCATGTCATAACAGCTGGGTCTGCAAGTGAAGCGTTATCGTTATGTGATGAGTATGATTTTGATCTGATCTTATTAGATGTCAGCATGCCTGGTATTGACGGTTTTGAATTGGCAAAAATTCTTAAAAATAAGACAAAAACTAAAGGTATAAAAATAATATTTGTAACAGGCGTAAAAAAACAGCGTCTTGATCATCTACAGGGTCTTAATCTAGGTGCAGTCGATTATATTGAAAAGCCTATTGATCATGAGTTGTTTTCATCTAAAATTAAAACCTGTTTAAAAATAGTTGCGCAAGAAAAACTGTTAAGGCAGCATAATTTTGAGCTCCAGCTAGAAATAGAACGAAGAGTCTCGCTTGAAAATGAGCTTAGATTATCGGCTGCAATTTTTAATGAAGGTTCTGACGCTGTTCTCATTACTGATAATCAACAGAAAATTATTAAAGTTAACCCGGCTTTTACTCAAATTACCGGATATTTTGAGCAAGAGGTTTTAGGTAAAACACCAGATATTCTCGCATCAGGAAAGCATGATAAAGCTTTTTATCAAGGTATGTGGCAATCCATTTTAAATAAAGGTAAATGGAGTGGCGAAATCTGGAATAAGAGAAAAGATGGGATTATTTACCCAGAGTGGGAAACGATTACAGCGGTTAAGAGTGGTGATGAAATTGTTAATTATATCGCTACCTTTTCGGACATAAGTCAATACAAAACCCAGGAAGAAAAGATAAAATATCTTGCTTACCAAGACCATTTAACTGACTTGCCTAATAAGCCGTTTTTTCAAAAACAAATAGAGCAATCACTTTCTAGACCTAAAACACTGGGGATGTCCGGTGCTTTACTGTACTTGGATATTAATGACTTTAAAAAAATCAATGAAACACTGGGGCATAACTTTGGTGATCAACTATTAATCCATTTTTCTCAAAAACTTAACCAGCTTGTCAGCAAAAATGTAATCGTTTCTCGTTTTGGAGGTGATGAGTTTGTACTCTGGGTTGATGACATTAATGGTACACATAATGATGCAATAGATTCTGCAACAAGACTCGCTGCTAGCATTCAAAATGAATTTTCCAAACCTATCAAGGTAGATCAATACGATATTATTGTTACTAGTAGTATTGGCATTGCTATTTATCCCAATGATGGAATATCTTGTGAACAGTTAATTCGTAAAGCTGATACGGCAATGTATAAGGCAAAAGAAGAAGGGATTAATACCTTTAAATTCTTTCAGCTTGATATGGAAAAATCAGCTAAAAAACGATTGTTGATAGAATCTGAGCTAAGACGAGCGATTTATGAGGGGGAGTTAGAGTTACATTATCAACCTCAAGTAAATGTTAAGTCAGGTGATGTGATTGGTGCAGAAGCATTGCTCCGATGGGAAAGTAGTCAGCTTGGCAATGTCTCACCAGCTGATTTTATTCCTATCGCTGAGACTTCAGGGTTAATTATAGAGGTTGGTAACTGGGTTTTAACACATGCCTGTCAACAAATTAAGCAATGGGAAGATACAGGGATATTTGATGAATTACAAACAATCTCTATCAATATTAGTCCCGTGCATTTTGAAAGTGAAGGTTTTATAAGTGACCTATCGTCAACAATAAACAAAGTGGGTATTTGTGCTTCACATTTGGATATAGAGTTGACAGAAACTGCACTGGTTAGTGATATTAATAAAGTGCGTGATCAGCTTGATGAGATTAAAAAGATTGGCTGTAGTATCTCAATTGATGATTTTGGAACCGGATATTCATCTTTGAAATATTTAAGTGAATTCCCTCTTGATGTGCTTAAAATTGATAAATGCTTTGTGGATGATATTGATAATAAATCAGCTAATTTAGCGATTGTTAATTCGATTGTTTCTATGGCAAAAATGTTAAATGCACATATTGTTGCTGAAGGGGTTGAGCAACAATCGCAATTAAAAATATTAGATGATGCAGGTTGTGATCTATATCAAGGCTACTTATTTAGCCCAGCAGTAACTTTTTTGGACTTTGAAGCTTTATTAAAGCCTAAGGTTCCTTGTGCAACGTTAAGTTGATAATAAAGTCCATTAAGGAGTGAAGATTTAATTACTTCCGAATTTTGACTTGCCTTTTGACTCCACAGAAGCACTAATAAAATAGTTGCGTAGCTTGCTATGGTCGCAACCAGCTCCTGCTTCAAGCGACACTTGCACATCCATGTGCTT
>DAOVVZ010000216.1:0-4189 GCA_030636915.1 Methylomarinum sp.
GTTGTCTGATCAGTTCTACAATTGGTGTTAGTAGCCTTGTCTTTGTCGGAGTCATCCCTTTTGAACAATATTTAACTAGCTGGCTTGTATGGTGGTTAGGGGACAGTATTGGCGTTATTATTTTTGCACCCCTTACCCTTATTTTTTTCGCTAAGCCGCGAGAACATTGGCAGCCAAAATTGTATTCTGTTGCGATACCATTATTTGTGGCATTGATACTGGTTGTTGTGATTTTTACATATGCGCGGGAGCAAGAGAAAAAGCAGCAAACTGTACAGTTTGAACAAGATGTTTCTTACATGCATCACGATATTAAAACTAAGTTCAAGCAGTATTACGATACGCTTTATGTTTTAAAAAGTTTTCTGGAGCACGCTGATGTGGTGACTCGTACAGAATTTTCGACATTTACCAATAGAATTCTATTGCAACAGAAGGAAATCCGGGCATTGCTTTGGATTCGTTATTTTTCTGATTCAGAAAGGCAGCAATTTGAGCAAAATATCAAAGATGAAGGTTTTGATGATTTCAAAATATTTGATAAAGATAATCGGCTAAATTCTTCTTTATCTGAGGATAAATATGCAGTTGTTACGTATATTGAACCCTTTGAAAGCAATAAGGATATGTTTGGTTTAAATATTTTATCGGATAAGAAGATCGCGGATACTTTATTGGAAGCCGCCTCAACAAAAAAAGAGGCTGTTACACCGAGGGTTGAGCTGATACAAGTTCAGCAAAATCGATTGGGATTTGTTCTTTATTTCCCCGTTTATAAGCATAGCGACTTGGTTAGGAATACAGATAATCATGAAGCCTCTCTTTTAGGGTTTGTTGCAAGTGTTTTTTATTTTGAAGATATGATTCATGCGATTCTACCTAATCTTGATAGTAAAAAAATTGCTTTTGAACTTTACGATCAATCGAACATAAATGAACCACAGTTGCTTTTTAGTAATCAACAAGAATTGAATATTACGAGTCCCAATAGTAATTTTGGGCAATTAACATATCAGCAAGCGTTAGAAATATTTGACTCTCAATGGCGTGTATCTTTTACTGCACTTTCAGTAAATGAGTATAGAAGTTGGGCTACGTGGATGGTGTTGTCGGGTGGACTTTTCTTTACTGCGATGTTTACGGGTTTTTTATTGATTTTATCGGGTCGAACCAGTTATATAAAACAGGTTGTTAATGATAAAACTAAGGATCTAGAACAAATAAATTATTTAATGAATAGAGCGAATCAAGCTCTGGTTTCCACCAATAAGAAGTTGCTGGATAGTGAATTCCAATTTAGAAAATTGGTTCAAACACAATCGGCTATTGTTTGGCGTTATGACTTAATCTCTGAATGCATGACATTTGTGAGTAACGAAGCGGAAAAATTACTTGGCTATCCGAATGAATATTGGTTTGAGAAGGGGTTTTGGCTTAATCATATCTATGAAGATGACCGGGAACAGGCACTTTTTCATGCTTTAAAGGCTGTAAAGAATCAACAAAAATATTATTTTGAGTATCGAATGATAGCGAAATCAGGTCAGCTAGTATGGGTTAAAGATATCGTTAATGTTGTTATTGAAAATGGTAGAGCCACAGAGTTGGTTGGTGTGATGATAGATATCAGTTCAGAAAAGAAAGCTGAACAACAAACACGTTTAGCCGCGACCACTTTTGAAACGCTTGAAGGTATTACTATTACCGATGCCAATGCCGTGGTGTTGAAGGTTAATAAGGCTTTTAGCAACATTACCGGTTATAGCCAGGAAGAAAGTGTAGGGAAACATATGAGTTTCTTAAAATCAGGTCATCAGGACACGGCATTTTATACTGATATGTGGCAACAATTGATTGACACCGGTAAATTTGAAGGAGAAATATGGAATCGTAGAAAAAATGGTGAAATATTCCCTGAATGGATAACGGTTACAGCGGTGAAAGATAATAATGATGTTGTAACTAATTATGTAGGCGTTTTTTCAGATATTACGGCTAAAAAAGCCTCTGAAGATGAGATTCGAAATTTAGCTTTTTATGACTCCTTAACAAATTTACCAAATCGCCGTCTACTACTGGATCGTCTGCAACATGAAATCATTGATGCTAAGCGACATCATCATTTTGGGGCGATTGTTTTTTTAGATTTAGATTGTTTTAAGATATTAAATGACTCACTCGGTCATCATATAGGTGATGAGTTGCTGATTCAGGTAGCTAAACGTTTAAAATCGGTTTTAAGGGATGAAGATACGGCTTGTCGTTTAGGCGGTGATGAATTTGTTATTTTATTGCCTGCTCAGGGTAAAAGTGCAGAAGAGGCGGCAGATAAGTCTATCAATGTTGCTGAAAAAGTTAGAGTATTAATTAATAAGCCGTATATATTACAAGATAATGAGCAAACGTTTAGTACCAGTATTGGTGTGACTATTTTCCCCACTGATAGCGAGAAAGCTTCTTATATCTTACAGCAGGCAGATACGGCAATGTATCTTTCAAAAGACAGTGGCAAAAATCGTATTAGTTTTTACCACGCCAGTATGCAAGAAGCGGCTGATAAACGGTTATTACTGGAAAATGAATTAAGGCTTGCTATTAAAACGCAGCAATTTGTTTTGTTTTATCAGCCGCAAGTGGATGCATCAGGCCATGTGATGAGTGCAGAGGCGTTAATTCGTTGGCTGCATCCAGAAAAAGGTTACATTTCTCCGGCTGATTTTATACCTGTTGCAGAAGAAACGAGTTTGATTTTGCCTATAGGTGACTGGGTTCTTAATGAAGTCTGTCGACAAATAAAAGAATGGCAGTCATCTGAGTTTACATTAGGACATGTCGCTATTAATGTTAGTGCGCGACAATTTAAACAGCACAATTTTGTTGATCTAGTCTGTAGCGCAATCACTGAAAACAATATTTCAGCAGATAAATTAATTCTTGAATTAACGGAAAGTATTGTTGCTGATGATATTAACGATACCATTCAAAAAATGAATGCGTTAAAAGAACGGGGAATTAAAATATCGATTGATGACTTTGGAACGGGTTATTCATCATTATCTTATTTGAAGCAATTACCGATAGATCAATTGAAAATAGACCAAAGTTTTGTCAGAGACATTGGGGTTGATGTAGAGAATGAGGTTATTGTGGAAACTATCATTAATATGGCCAATAGTTTGAAGCTTAATGTCATTGCAGAAGGGGTAGAAACGGAAGAGCAAGCTCTGTTTCTAAAGGAAAAAGGTTGCAATACTTTTCAGGGTTATTATTTTGGCCGCCCCATGCCTGATGATGAGTTCATGCTCAAAATAGACATGGGAAAATTAAAATACAACTAGAACTTCAATGTAGTCGGTAAAATTCATTAGGCAGAGCAATATGCATCTGGTTTTCTGTGTGGTTAGTGATGCTGGAACGATGGGAATGATAAATCTAATCTGCTTGACTATAAACTGTCCCGAACAAGCGAATCACCGTAAATATCATGTTCTGGGTGAGTTTTATAGAGGACGCATCCGATGCTATTTCAGAGGCGTACTGGTTAATAGAGTCATTCATAAATTTAACTAACCCCGGTTGGCTTACCTTATTGTCTGTTTGTTTAGTAAAGTCTTGTTGAAGTTGCTTAATTTTTTTTGTATTTATTTTGTTGTCGGGCATTAACGCCTGTAATTCTGTATTGACTAAGCTGGATTGTTTTTGCAGCCATGCATTATCTTGAGCGGGCATATCGCCAAAAGCATGTTGGTAAATACAAATCACATCGAAGCATAAGTCCAGAAAAAGATGAGCCAATGCCTGGTCTTTTTCGGTAAACATGGACGGGAAAATGGTGAATAGGCTATGAGCTAATGCGGGTTGATCCTTTTGAAACGTTTCAATGATTGATCTGCCAGTGTTTTCGTCAATACTTCTTGCGTATTCGATGGCTAGATAAAGTTCACGGTCTGTTAGTTGCTGCATGGATTGCTAGGGTTTAAGATAAAAACACTATCATACTATATAGTGTTTTGTTTGCTATAGACCAAGTGATAGGAAGGCGGCAATAATGGTGTACTGATAAAATAAAACACAGAGGAGGCAGAGGAAGAGATGAGAGTTAGTTAATCTTTTCCTCCGTGGTCTCTGTTTTTAGTTTTTATCCAATAGCGCTGGTGTTTTACGATTTTCTATAAATTGTAAAACCAGA
>DAOVVZ010000180.1:0-4574 GCA_030636915.1 Methylomarinum sp.
ACAATTTAGTGAAACGGTTTAATATAATTGACGGACTACCTCAGGGCGTGAACCTGCCAGTCAAAAGACTGTCAATCAGCGTTGAAAAGTTAAAACCTTAAATTGCAAAAAACGGCTTTAATCGGTAATAATCATTTGACATAGATAAGAGGACAGTATATTTTTTACTTATTTGCTTTGGATAACATGTTCGTTCACCTAGTCTCGTACTTTGATACTAAACCTATTCGCCAACAGGAGATTTAATAATGGCAGATTTGGAAGATCGTTGGTTATCGATCAGCGAGATTTGTAAGTACCTCGGTGTCAGTAATGACACTGTATATAAATGTTTTGATAAACATGAAATGCCTGCGCATCGTATGGGGCGCCTTTGGAAATTTAAAAAAGACGATGTTGATACATGGGTAAAAGCTGGTGGGGCTGCAGACTATAAAAAGTAATCTAAACTGAGAATGAAAAACGAAAGATATAGCATGTCATTTACAACGGGAGGCCTCTTTCATCATGATTCGGTGAAATTGACTGAGCTGTATCTGAAATTAGGTGATTGGGATTTAGTAAGAAATAATGTCATTGGCGAAAATTTATTACAAGCCAGAACATTAAATACCCTGAAACGTGTCTGTCGTGAGATTATTTCACGTTTAAAAACGCTGAGTTTTAAAGAACTTCAATACCTTGTAGACGGCAGTCAAAAAGAACAGGCCTATCTGCTTTGGTTAGCTGTTTGTCGTCGATACAGATTTATTGCTGACTTTGCGGTTGAAGTTCTTCGTGAGCGCTATATCACCCTAAAGAATGATTTAAGTCATGAGGACTTTGATTCATTTTATAATCGAAAATCTGAATGGCATGAGGAACTAGATATAATTACCCCTTCAACACGAAAAAAACTACGGCAAGTTCTATTCAGGATTCTTCGTGATGCTGACCTGTTAACAGCAAAAAATAAAATCAATGCCGCCATGTTAAGTTTTAAGTTGTTGGATATTTTATCCCAAGATTTGGAACAAAATATTTTGTATTTTCCAGTGTTTGATTCAGATTTAAAAGGAATGGCTTCATTGTGAAAGAAGATTTAGCTAGCAGCTCAATGCAAAACAGATTTCATCACCTTTATACAGTGATATCAAGTAAGCGCTTTCTTGAAATGCAAGGGTTGGGGAATCCCTACGGGACATACTCTTCGTAATCTAGCCATTTTTTTCCAGAAGTTAATAAGGGCAGTATAACAGAAACTTAAGTTTACTCTGACCCCAGTTATTTTATTTTTGTACTTTTAAAAAACCAGAGCCAACTATTCACCCAATAATAATTTTATAAAAAAGTCATAAAAATACAGGGCTATTAACAAACTACAGGTTAAACAGACTATTGTATTTTGTAGTCCGTATGAAGCTTGCGTAATGCGGGGTATCATTTTTAATCCCGTATATTCCACTCGGCACACAGCTTCGCTGCTCCTGCATTGCTCTAATACACGCCATCCTTGGTGTAATTCGTTTCATACGGGCTACATATTGTGAAAAAACTCAGATAAAAATAACCTGTGATTTGTTAATAGCCATGTAAAAAATAAGGCCCGTTAAAACGGGCCTTATTCAATTGGCATTAATTGTTTTTCGATACCTTCTTGCGGTCATCATTATATGACCATTCACTGTTACCAGTCGTGCCTTGTCCCAAACGTTGCTCCGAACCGTCAGGGCTATCCATACAGCCAGCTAAGCTAAAAAGCATGATAGTCATTGCTAATAAAGAAAGAAGTTTTTTCATGAAACCCTCCAAAAAGTGTTGTAATTTAATTTTTATTATTATGCCATTATGGCAGATACCTTATAACATGACTTGTTTAAAAAAAGCAAGAACCCTACTGGAAAGATTTGGAATTATTTGTATTTAGGCGGGGTAATTAGATCAGTTGGTCCTGAGAAAAAGCAAAAATTACACTATCGTATAGTTGCTCAGACTAAAAAAGACGTATATATCTGCAAAAATGGCAGATATATACGTCATATTTAGACCCTTTGGAGAGATCGATTTCAATACTAATGCATAATGCCGAAAAAAACAATTCCAATTATTATATTAATGTGGTACTGGGGCGTATGAAAGTTACATTTAAAATAGATGGGAATTGTAAATAAACACAGTTTTTAATTTTATACTTCACTTATTTATAAATTCGCCTAGAATAGGTCGATTGAATTTTGATTGAATGTTTTTTTAAGGTATTGTATTAGGAGTTACGCATTGACAAAAAAGACCAACAATATCAATCAACTATATTTTTAACAATCTCCTGCTGAAAAAGAAAGGTATTCCTATCAAGTTATATGACTAAACATAACCGAATGATTTTAATAGGTAATTATTCTTAGTTTATTTTTCAGTAGATTACTTTTGGAGTATTTAATTTGTCAATGCGTAAGTCCTAGGTATTTACATGGTAACTATTCGTCTTGCTAGGGGGGCGCAAAAAATCGCCCATTTTATCACGTTGTTGTTGCAGACAGCAGAAAGAGCCGTGATGGGCGTTATATTGAGCGTTTAGGGTTTTTTAATCCTTTTGCACGTGGAAACGAAGAAAAATTGCGTTTAGAAGATGAGCGTATTGCTTACTGGAAATCTGTTGGTGCACAAACGTCTGATCGCGTTGAAAAATTACTTAAAGATGCTAGTAAGGCTGCTGCATAAGCGTTTTGCCAGACAGTGAGCTCATTAACGTTGGTGAAATATCCGGCGTATTTGGGATTAAGGGATGGGTTAAAGTCTATTCGCTTACTGATCCAAGAGAGAATATTTTAAGTTATTCCCCTTGGATACTTAAAAAAGGCAGTGAGATTAAGGAAGTAAAACTCATTAACGGAAACCGGCAAGGTAAGTCTGTCGTTGCCTGTTTAGAGGGGATTTCCGATAGAAATATTGCTGAATCTTATAGTGGCTGGGATATTCTGATAAAGAAAAGCCAGTTACCTGATATAGAAGAGGGTGAATATTACTGGGCAGATCTTGTTGGTTTGCAGGTAGAGACGGAACAAGGTGTTAATTTAGGTAAGGTTGATTATCTTATTGAAACGGGTGCAAATGATGTGCTGGTTGTTAAAGATGTAAATGGTTTCAAAAGTTCCCAGACATTTGCGAAAAAATCCTCCATTGCTGACTTTATGCCTTGATAGCAGCCCCCATATGGCCAGCCTTTCATCATCACCATCTCTATATCCTTATCGAGAACATCTGGTAGAGTACTGGTGTCACCACTCGCAAAGATTTTATAAAAATGTTTAACTGTATCAATGTTACTAGAAGCCATGTCTTTCATCCTAAAGTTTTTGCAATGCATACTAAGCAAGAAAATTTCTACAAAAACGATAAGGCTTACAGTTCAAAAAGTCAATAAAACAAGATTATTACGTAGCAATCAGCCTATTAGTTAAATAAAAAGTAAAGCATGAATTTAAGCAGTGCGTTGGTTCTGAATTAATGCAAAAGGTATGTGTGAATTTAAAATTAAAGGCTATTTTCGTTATCTTGACTGGCTGCAATTGGCTGTTTTGAGCCAATCAAATATAGTACCTACCTTTCTTTCCAAAGTATTTTAGATTCTATCAACTAATGTTAAAGGGTTGATATGAGTGTATCGCTTTAACATAGTTAAATCTTTATGTCCTGAGATAGAACTAACTTCCATCATGTTCAAGCCTTTCTCGAATAACTTAGACACTCCTTCATGTCTAAGATCATGTAGCCTATAATTTTCTATTCCAATTGCCTTACAATGAGCAACAAACTTTTTAGTAAGCCATTCTTTCTTGTATTCCAGCAAAAATGAAGAGGGACTATGCTCAATTAGATACTTTATTGAGGTTAAAGCATTCTTACTAACTGGTATAACCCTATCTTCACCATTTTTAGTGTCTTTTAGCGTTATTAATCTAGAGTTGAGGTCTATATCATCAATTCTAAGTGATGCTAGCTCCCCTCTTCTCATTGTAGTTTCAATTAGAACAATAATTACGTGCTTTAAATATTCATCTACAGAATTTAAAAGCAAATTTAACTCATTTTCTGTAAGTCTTCTTGTTCTAGCCTGACCTTTGAGGGAGGGTGAAGACACAAAAGGCACTGAAGTAATATAACCCCACTCTATAGCTTTCTTCATTGCACGTCTAATGATACCAATCTCATGCTTTACAGTCTGGTTTGAAACTAGTTTTAACCTATTATCCCTATAATCAACTAATACAGAACTGGTAACTCTATCTAGATTTAGGTGTCCCAACTCCCTAGAAATCATTGCAACCTTATATTTATCAACTTTCCAGCTTTTAAGTCCTTTTAATACGTCTTGTTCCCATCTAGAAAGTATAAATGAAAGTGTGACTAGTCCTTTTTTGGATATAAAACTACCTTGTTCAATCTCTACCTCTTGTTCCTTACTCCATTTGATAGCATCAGATTTGTTTATAAAAGTTTTACAAAGATATTTACCATCCTTTCTAAAGTGAGCTTCATATTTTGCTGATCTTTTCCTAATTGTAGCCATGGATATACACCTCATTGTGGCACTA
>DAOVVZ010000274.1:0-3753 GCA_030636915.1 Methylomarinum sp.
AATGAGGGATACCAAAGCATATACCATGCTTGGTTTTGACTCTTATTATGCATGGGGAGAAAGTGCTCTTAATCTGAAAAAATCCAGACTTAATGAACTGGCTTTAGCGGGGGAAGTTCAGCAAGAGTTATTAACTGGCGTAGAAAGTAATATTAAACAGTCTGATACATCTGATATTACAGAAAGGAATGATGTAATTGAAACCATCGTTACTTCAGTTGATTCAGTCGGTTTTGAGAAAGAAGGTGAGGGTGATGATATAAAAGATACTTCTGATAATTTTGTCATTACAACGACCAAATCCATAGTCTCAGCTTCTGATTTATCAGAAATGGGTACGCCTCAATTACTGGCTTTAGCAAAAGCCCCCAAAGGAGAACGACTAGCTATTCTTGATAAGGTGGTCGTGGAAGCGAAAGCGGAAGATAAGTTTATTACTACAAGCACGATTAAAGAGGCAGTTAAAGCGTCCGCAGAACCTGTTGAAGATAGTGAACCATCAGACGATGAAAAAGCTGTAGTCATAAAAAAGCAGCATAAATCTGCGATGAGCAAAGTTAGTAAGTTAACTGATGCATTGAACGAGCTTGATACGACACAGATTGATAGCGAAGAGGTGGAAAGCTGGAAGGCATACTTGGATGAAGTTAAATTATCAATCTCCATTCTTGAAAAACAGCTGGGGTATGAATGAGTGGTAAATTTGCTATTCTGGCAAATTTTTAGGACGCTGAATCCAGGCGTCACCTATTAAAGTAGACCATTGTGAATCCAGTTGAAAATAAGCCAAGGCCGCTGTCGGCATAAGATTTCCATTTTCAGCTGGTGGGACATTCGGCGCTAGATTATGAACTAAATATTCAAAACTGGGGTTATGTCCCACCAATAAAAGCCGTTGCACTAAATCTGGGGTGTACGACAAAACCTGAAGTAAATCAGATGCGCTCGCTTCATAAATGGATTTTTCTGTTTGAATAGAATCTACGGATAACCCCATTGTCTCGCCGACTATCTCAGCTGTTGTCAGTGCTCGAGTTGCTGGTGAACTAATAATTAAATCAGGTATCAATTTTTGATCAGCTAACCATTCCCCCATTTGCAAGGCATTACGTTGCCCTCGTTTATTTAATGGACGATAAAAATCAGTAGAGTCAGTATTCCAATCGGATTTGCCGTGTCTTAATAGAAGTAGTTCTTTATACGCTGTCATAATAATCCTTGTTACTTTAAAACGGTTTCAACCAATTTAACCCAAAAACTTGCCCCGATGGTCAAGATATCATCATTAAAATCATAATGAGGATTATGCAATAAACAATCACCTTCAGATGATCCATTACCCAGCCAAACATAACAGCCTGGCTTTTCCTGTAACATAAAAGAAAAATCTTCAGAACCCATACTGGGAACAGGCTGCAAATCAACATGATTAACACCTGCTACTTCTTGGGCAACAGTTACAGCAATAGCCGTTTCAGCTTCTGAATTAGAGGTAACAGGATAACCTGCATTTTCAGGGTTAATAGTGATTTCAGAGGTAAGATCAAAACCTTTTGCTAAAGATTCAACGATTTGGATCAGTTTATCTTTAATCAACGTTTGAACATCCGAATTAAAGCAACGATAAGTCCCCCTTAACACCACAGAATCAGGGATAGCATTCCAAGTATTACCACCATGGACTTGAGTAATACTCAGCACAGCCGAATCAGCCGGGTTAACATTGCGACTAACGATAGATTGTAAAGCGGTAATTAGTTGAGCCGCAGCAAGCAAAACATCATCACCCAAATGAGGCATCGCAGCATGTGTGGCTTGTCCTGATAAGACAATTTCGAAACAATCAAAAGAAGCCATCATAGCGCCCGTTTTAATTGCAAAATGGCCTGGTGGAATATCAGGAAAGTTATGTAAACCAAAAACACAATCTGTTGGAAATAACTCAAACAAACCATCATCAATCATTTGTTTAGCCCCAGCACGACCTTCTTCAGCAGGTTGAAAGATAAAATAAACCGTACCGTTAAAATCAATATGATCCGCTAAATATTTCGCTGCGCCTAATAACATAGCGGAATGTCCATCATGACCACAAGCATGCATTTTTCCGCTATTTTTCGATTTATAGGGTAGGGTATTTTTTTCTTCAATAAACAGCGCATCCATATCAGCACGAAGCGCAATACTTTTAGAACTGTTACCTGAGGATAAACTGGCAACAACTCCAGTTTTACCCAACCCCTCATGAACCTTTAATCCAAAACTTTTCAATTTTGAGCTGATAAATGCAGAGGTATTGATTTCCTCAAAAGCCGTTTCAGGGAATTGATGGAAATGCTGTCGCCAATCGCGCATTTCAGAATGCATCAAGTCAATTTCAGGATATATAGCCATAGGGGAAAGAACCAAAAAGTAAAAAAATAAACTTGTTTATTGTCTGGTATTAATAAAAACAAAAAGAGAAGGATAATGCAAGGCAACACTAATTTAACCAGAAAGCAGCAAGAAGTTTTAGGTTATCTTATTGCCAATCAAGACCAATTTATTCAGCCACCGATATTGGATGAAGTGTGTTTTGAAATGGGTCTTAAATCCAGAGGCTCATTGCATAAACATATTCAAGGTCTAATTAATGCTGAACTGGTGCAAGCACCTAACCGTAAACAACGTGGTGTACGCTTAACTGAACAAGCGCTTGAAATTAAAACCACAGTAGAAGCAACAATTCCAATTAATGAAGAATACTGTTGGAACGATTGCAGCAGGTTCTCCTATATGCGACGTGCTCTGACCATTTTAAGGGTTAGATGCGGTGGTTGTTACTCAGTTTTTCTCAATGCATTGCCCTGAAAGTGAATGGGTATGACTTGAAAAGCCCCGATATTTTTAGCATCTGAGGCTTTTTGTTTAGGGTTATTAGCTGAATTCCCTAAGGCTCTAATCGGGAACCTATGTGCATACTATAGATTCCGGCTAAGAGCTCGCAGGAGTGGTGGTTTGAGCGTGAATGTATTAGAGTTGTTATAGGGTATCTAAAATAAGAAACAAGATAACGGTTAAGCCTAAACCACAATAAATGACACCATTGACGCTGGCATAATATTTTAATCTTCCGCCTTCAGGTAGTTTTTTAAATATATCAAACTGCTTGATTGCAGGGTAAGCTCCGTTGAATTCAAGTACCACAATGGCGGCAACTGCAATAATAAATGCCAATAGACTAAAGCTATGGGGGTAATGAGCTGAAGCTCCCATAAAAAATAGCATGGGGATTGAGAATAAAGTGTTTGTTCTTGATGCTAATCCAGCGGTTGCTAATGCGGTTGCGGCTTCTGGTAGTGCCTCTCCACCTTCGGCAACTTGTTTGGTTGATGCAATAACAATTTGTTGGTTGGGCCAAATAATTAACCAGACATTTAAAAACATAAATAGTCCGAGTAATGCGCCCACATAAATATCCATGGACATTCCGCCGCCTCTAACAGCAAAAATACCTAATCCTGTTATTAAAGTGAACATCGCTCCCCAGCGAAACCACCATAAAGCCTTGGGTACTAGTTTTTGAATGGCATCTGACTTTGATGTGGCATCAGCTTCTTTAAAGTATTCGGTTTGGACGAAGTTAAAATAATAGAGTAAACCTATCCAGGTAATACCCGCCATAAAGTGTCCCCACCTCAATAGCATTTCTAAACCGAGTTTTGTTGTAATTAGATCCATAGGAATTCCTCTTTTATTATAATTATTGTAAAG
>DAOVVZ010000150.1:0-4970 GCA_030636915.1 Methylomarinum sp.
AAAGAGGTTATTCATAAAGGCACCAACATTTAGCCGTATCTGAGCCCACAATGGTTCGTCATTAGGCTCAAAAACCACCCATTGAGTCCCTCTGAACAGGCTTTCTTCAACAAAAAGTGCAAGCCGTCGAACCGGAATATATTTGTATTCGTCGGCCAAAATATCGGCCCCTCTTAAAGTTCGGGAACCCCAAACAATTCTGCCAATAACAGGAAAACTACGGAGACAGTTAATGCCAAGTGGATTCAACTCACCATTTTCCGCATCATTTAATTTGACGGATAATTCCGGCACACCACGTAAAGTTGCCTCTATTCCGGCTGGAGCCTTCCAAACACCTCGCTGCGTATCTGTACGAGCCATTACTCCTGCAACGACACCGCAGGGAACATATTCTTCAACCTGGTTATCACGTAGCGGGTTGGGTTGCTTCAGACGAGGAAAAAATAAAGAGGCATTCTTACTTTTAGCGGCAACAGCATCAAGTCCAGCCTTCGCAAGATCTTTATTGACCCATCCACTGGGCGAATCAAGTAGAAGCATAGCTCGCTCTTCTTCGCACAGCGTTAATGCTGCTGTAACCAGACCAGGGGGATAATCTGCTGTTGCGCCTTCAGGAGGAAGACAAAGAAGATTAAAAATATCGGCTTGTTTAAGTAAATACAGCCCTTCCTTAGCATCGCTCATGCCGGTATCTACATAGTCGTCGGTCTGTAATTTATCACCATCAGAAGCAGTTGTTGTAACAATATAATTGGTCACAGGGGTGTTATCCCCGAATGGATCCTCTCCCGGCTGTGGTTCGTCACTATCTGCAGGGGGAGTATCAGGTAAGGTACCACTTACGCCAACTAGACTCGATTGGTTTTCCAATACTTTATTGATCTGTCTAGGGCCTTCGACAACAGAGACATTAAGATATTTCTCCGTTGCCCCGGTTTTAGTATCACGAATGGTGATGTTGAACAGGTCAGATACTAATAAGCCCTGACTCGTCGCCACTTCTGCAGACACATTAGAATCCACTCGAACACGTAACTCATTACCCCAGGCACCTTCGGAAGCGGCTTGTAAAACCACACTACCAACAGTTAATAAGGCATTAGATGGCACGCTATCTTCAGGTCGATAAAGACGTCCAATGATTGCCTGACTTCCCCCATTCAGATAAAAATCTCTAACAGCGTAACTCATCAGACTATTAAGGTCTAATCCTCCAAAAATTCGTTCAAAATCAGCAAAGCTGTTAATCACCTTTGCTTCATTAACCGGCCCTCGTTTTGCTCGCCCGATAAATGCGGTAATTGAAGTGGCAACCCCTGTAATAGTACGTACGCCACTGGGTATTTCTTCTACATAGACACCGGGATAGGTTAGTGTTACAGGCATATGAGTTCTCCCCTTTATATTCAGTGTGTTTAACTTTACTGTTCAAATTAATGTTTTGATAACTGCTTGGTACTCAAATTTACTTTAAATATTACTGTTGACTTAGAAACCAGATAATCAAAGTAATATCGAACCAGAACACTAGAAACCATTATCAGCCGACTAAATAGTCATTATTGATTGATAACTTCTAAACTTTGTTTTAGCAGAACGATTGTTTAATATTGATTCTCTCAACATGACTAATACAACAAGTGTGCCAAAACCTATGCAACTGATTTTATTGGTATTTATTTAAAGAAATAATATCTAGGGTATAAAGCAACCCAGATAATTTATTTAGAACTTTGCACCCTGTTGATATATAAGGTAATTATCCTAAGAACAACTAACACTTAAAGTGGGTTGTTTTTGCCCCGGGAATGATATAACGCATAGAAACCAAAAAGCTGGGGATTATAGTTTGGTGAATTTCACTATGCCATTAGGTTATAGGGTATAAACGAGCAATTAATGCCTTGAGCAAAATAGGCGTATTGTTGAGGCTAATTTGGTGTCAGACTATTCTTTATCTTTATATTGAGCAGGGTCAATATCATGTTTTTTCAACAACTTACCCAATGCCCGTCTTTCTTTTTTGGCAATATTTGCAGCTAAAGTAACATTTCCATTAGATTTTGAGATTATCCAGGACAAATACTGTTTTTCAAAATATTTAATTGTATTATTTTTGGCATCGCTAAATGAGGCGTCAAATACAATATCCTGTCTACGCTCCAATAGGTTTCTTCTTAAATTTGCTTGTACAGCGGGTAAACTTTGACCTTCTGGTCTGACATAAACGTTTTCAGATAATAAAAATGATCTATGGATAAAGTTTTCCAGCTCTCTTACATTACCAGGCCAATGATGGCTGTTCATCCAGGCCTCCGTCTCAATATGAATTTTCTTATTAGGTTGTTGATACAGTTTCCTGTATTTCTGCATAAAAAATTCAGCAAGATAGGTAATATCATTTTCTCGTTGACTCAACGGCGGTAAATACACATATAAAAGGTTTAACCTATACAATAAATCTTTTCTAAACAAGCCCTGAGCAACTAAATCCTTTAAAGAAACATTACTGGCGACAACAATACGGACATTCACTTTTTTACTTTTTTTTGCGCCCAAAGGTTTTATTATTTTATCTTCAATAAAACGCAATAAAGTCACCTGCCCTTTACTGGATAAAGCCTCAATCTCATCCAAAAATAATGTGCCTCCATTTGCCTGTTCTATTGAACCGGCATAACTTTGTTTGGCATCAGTATAAGCACCTTTTTCATGCCCAAATAATTCATTTTCAATTAAATGATCAGGTACTGCTCCACAATTAATCGGTACAAATGGGTAGTCTTTGCGACAGCTCAAATAATGGATCGCTCTAGTGATCATTTCTTTACCACACCCAGTATCACCTTCTATTAAAACAGGTGCATCACAATTCGCCGCTCTTTTAACGATAGCAAGAACATCCTGAAATACTTTGGACACGCCTATCAAATTTAATTCAGACCATATCTTATTTTCACTACTGTTTTCAGTAAAACAGCGGCGCTCTTTGTACTTCATTACTATTCGGTTTAAACGAAAAGCTAATTCCGATTCATCACAATCCCAACTGCAACAATCATCACAAACATGCAAAATCGAATTCACTTCATCCGTGACCAGAGGAGAGAACAAAACCAGATAATGTGATTGTGATGTTGCAGAAATTGCATTGATTATTCTATCAACAAAAATATCCGTCGTCGGCAGAACTAAAATGATAATTTCATTTGGATCGGGAATTCGTCTTTGTAGCCAATTAAATGCATTGATTAGTAAAATATCACCACACAATTTACCCAGCAGACAAATGAATGATTCATTTTGTTTAATTGTTGCTAGAGAAACCAGCCTTAAAGATGAGAATTTCTTACTCATAATATCTCTGTGCATGACAAAAAATAACTCATTGAAATATGAGAATAAAATACTACCTATCAACAAAAGAGAGTATGCAATAAATCAACGGGCTTACATAGATACTAGACCAACATTTCAAATGGAACAAGGCAATAACTGATTGTTAAAAGCTATTCCTCATTTTGCTGAGTAATCACAATATGTAGCGTGTAGTTGTATTTTATCCGCCAACTTGCTGTTTATGCGCTTACAACGCGCACCAGGGAAACTCTGATTAAGTATGGACGAGACAAATTATGCTCATAATATCAGGTTCAAAGCTACCGCGTCCTGCTCTCGCCCAAGCCACATGAGTGTAGTGAATGGAAATAATGCAGGAGCTGGATATTTTGGGCATAAGGTACGAGTTCATGAATTAATCAGTTGTTCCTTAAGGTAAAAACAAACGAAATCTAGCGCCACCAAGCGGACTATCATTATCAAGTTTTATGAAACCACTGTTATTTTGTGCTGTGTGCAGTTCGGCAATTTTAGATACAAAGTGTATGCCTAGCCCTGTACTGCTAGAAATCCAGTTACTACGAGTATTACTAATACTACCTATAGAGAGCAACTGTTCTGGGTAACCTTTTCCATCATCATCTATGCAAAAAACGATATAGTTATTTTCTTTGTGTGCGGAGAGTCTAATCTGTGTGTTTGTATAACGCAGGGCGTTATTAAGAACACTGCCTAAGGCATTACATATATGGTCATAATCACAATAGCAATGTAAATCTTCAGGGCAGTCAGTCGTGATCTTTAAGTTGTTAAGGTAAAGTAGGGTTGCTTGTTGGGCTTTAACTTCCTGTAAAATATCAGACACTGAATATTCATCTAGATCTAAATTAAAACAACAAGAATCTATTTTATAAAGTTCCAATAGTTGGATAAGGCTATTATTTATTCTATTGGATTCAAACTCTAGCTGAAAAAAGTTTTTGTTTTCAGCATTTTTTTGATCTGCAGCCATTTCACTGATTAATCCCCTAACAGTAGCTAGTGAATTTTTTATATCATGGATTGATGATGCCAAAATTGTTGGAAAATCAATAGAGGTTTGTTGATTATTAGACATGATAAATAGTCGACCCCGAGTAAAACGCTTTTATGTGGCTAAACTTATTATAACGCGTTAATTATTGATAAATAGCAGCTGATTCAATAAATCCAGTCATCACCAATGTTTCTACTGAGAGCATGAGCAACTAAAATTTATAAGTTTTTAATTATATGGCAGGTGTTCCTGAAGCGAGTTCTTTGGTGATTTTCTCAAATTCTAATTGAAGCTTACCTAATTTTTCAGCGGCAACCCCAACTTGTTGCGCTCTTTTTAAATAGCTCTGCGCTGAGATTATGTTTTCTTTTGTTGTACCTGATGTTTTTAAATTATGCAGGGTGATTTTTGTCATATTAAAAACAATAGTTTGATTATTGGGCATTTTTTCAATTGCTTTTTCAAAAACAGAGAATGCTTCTTTTATATCACCTTGCTGATAAAGTTTAACGCCTTGGTTGTTGATATTAATTACTTCCTGCTTGGTTTCCTTAATCAAGGCATCAGAATAGTTCTCTTGACCAATACTTGT
>DAOVVZ010000158.1:0-4842 GCA_030636915.1 Methylomarinum sp.
CAACAAAATCAGCGCCGCCATCAAGTTCTTTAATGAGTTGTTTGGCTTCATCTTCAGATTTAACTAAAATGTGACGTGCTTTATATTCAGTGCCAGATCCAGCAACTGTTTTATTATATTCTGCTTCTAAATCTGCATCCGTCACAGGGCTGGATTTTAAGAAATTCTGGATGGCAGCCTGTGATAACAAAGATTTTTTAATTGTAGCAAGGCGCTCTGTAAATTCAGCTGACTGGTCAAGCTGTTTTTGACTCGCATCCTGAATTAATAGTTCTCTCTGAATCAACTCTTCAATTAACTTTTCCTTAGGGAAAGATTGTCCTTGACTACGTTGAGCCAATTCATTTTCCAATGTAGTTAATGATGCTTTGCTTATATACACCCCGTTAACAACAGCAATGGCATCTTCTTTTGATATTGATGCAGTAGCCGGGGATTTAGATGAATCTAGAACAGTTTTAGCTTCATCACATGCTGTTAACAATGAAGTACCCGCTAAAATAAGCGGAATAAGTTTTTTATTCATTTTCTTGAGTTCCTTATAAGTTTTCAGAGGGAGATAATGCATTAATGCCCAATGCATGGATTTCATTTTTCATTAAATCAGCAAGTGCTTGATAAACCAGCTGATGTCGTTGTACTAGCGTTTTACCTTCAAATGCTTCAGCTACGATAGTAACATTATAATGGCCTGCACCGCCTTTTGCACCAGCATGACCAGCGTGTGCTGCACTATCATCAATAAGCTCTATTATTTCTGGCTTAATGGCTTCATTTAATTTCTGTTTGATAAGATCTGTTGTTTCTGTCATTGGGGAAATACTTGTTTAAAAGGTTTAACTGAAACATTTGCATAAACGCCGGCTTCAACATAAAGGTCAACATCAGCCCATTTTTTAGCATCTTGAAGCGTGGCAAATTCAGCAATGACTAAACTACCAGTAAAGCCAGCTTCACCAGGGGTATTGCTATCAATAGCAGGGTGGGGGCCTGCAATGATTAACCGACCTGCATTTTGCAGATCCTCTAATCGTTTTAAATGTGCGGGGCGTGCGGACTTTCTTTTTTCTAGACTGTCAGCAACATCCTCACTAAGAATGGCATATAACACAGTATTTATTCCTCTTTTTCGGGGATATATTTATAAATAAAAAGCATTTGAAAAACAATAAAAATCATCATAAGACCGGGCACACCAAATGTTTTAAAGGTGACCCAGTCATCAGTGTTGTAATTTTGCATAACATAAATGTTGATACAACCCACACTGATAAAGAAGATCGCCCACATTATGTTTAATTTTTTCCATATGTTAGCTGGTAGCTCTAAACTGGCGCCCATCATTCGCTCGACAAATGTCTTTTTAGCAAAAAACTGACTTCCTAGAAATGCAAAGCCAAACAACCATTCAATAATGGTTAATTTCCATTTAATGAATTGTTCGTCTTGTAAATAAAGTGTTGCACCACCCATTACCAAAATTAACCCTAAAGTGATCCATTGCATGGGTTCCACTTTTTTATGTTTAAACCATGCAATACTTACCTGAATAACTGTTGCCACGATAACAACAGCCGTCGCAACATAAATATCATAAAACTTATAAGCAATAAAAAATAAAATAACGGGGATAAATTCTAATAATTGTTTCATGTGGGTGTTTGATTCAGAGTGATAACAGGTTTTAGGTGCTGTTTAAGCAAAAATATCAATTCTTGAGACCAATTCAGTACGCTGGTCTTTTAATGGTTGAGTATTTTCTTGTACATAAGCATTGAGTGCACGAGATGTGCGAGTATTTGTTGCGGTTTTTTCTTGTTTTTGGATATTATCCGACAGTAACTTAACATCTTCAGCCTTGAAATTATTCTCAACCCGTTGGGTTCTCTGGGGAGCAGGTAATGTGTCTTTATCTTTAGGCAGAGCGCTATTAGCATTGCTTTTATTGTTTTTATTATATCCAGCAGGTATAAAAGCAAGCGATGAGCTATGAATTTCCATGTTTTTAAAAAATTAAAACCGAAGATTTTTGAATTATACATGAGTTAACAAGTGTTTCTGCTAGAATGTTTAAGTTTTGGAGATATTGATGGATAAGTCAACTAAAACTGAGCTTGAAGCGGCCGCTTTTCGGCGCTTATTGTCTCATTTGCAAAATCATACTGAAGTACAAAACATAGATTTAATGATTCAAGCAGGGTTCTGTAGAAACTGTTTGGCAAAATGGTTAGCAGCTTCAGCTATTGAACAAAAAGTTACACTTGATTATGAAGATGCCAGAGAGCAAGTCTATGGTATGCCTTACAGTGAATGGAAAGATAAGTACCAATTAGAAGCAACAGCAGAACAATTAGCAGCATATGAGCAAAAAACAAAAAGATAAAGCACAGTTTATCGACATGTTTTCGGGGGTTATAGGCCAGGAATACGACATGTTAAAACTTATCTGTCCATTAGCTACGGAAATGAGCTGCCTGGTTGGTGAGGTAGTTAAGCACCACCATCCTGCAAAAGATAGTGCTCTTGTAACTGTTGTTGAACTGGGCGGAGGAACTGGGATAACAACACTTTCCATGCTGCTGGCAAATAATAAGACATCCATCCTAAGTATTGATAATGCTGAAACCATGCAGAATCAGGCAAAATCCAGCTTAAAACAATGGGTAGAAGAGGGCAGGTTAAGCTTTTTAGCCGATGATGCTTTAACTGCACTTAAAGCGATGGCGGCTAATAGTGTCGATATAGTTGCCTCCGCTTATACTTTACATAATTTTGAAGCTTCGTATAGAGAAGATGTGCTCAGGGAAATTTATCGAGTATTAAAAAGTGGCGGTCAATTTATCAATGGTGACAGATATGGTCTGGACGATATATCAAAGCATACACAAACCATTCAGCAAGAGGTTGCCGGTTACTTTAAAGTATTAACCAAGCTCAACAAACTGGATGTATTAGAACACTGGATTATTCATTTATTTAGCGATGAATCTGAAAATCATGTCATGAGAGAAAGTAAAGCGTTACAACAACTGGAACATATCGGGTTTAAAGACATAACACTCTCTAATCGATTAGAAGTTAATGCACTGGTGACTGCCAAAAAACATCTTATTTTATAAGGCATGGCTAAATATTTAATTGAAACAGACGTACTATGTGTGGGGCATGCCTGTTATGACCTGGTTTTCTCGGTAGAGAAACATCCTGGGAGTGATGAAAAGATTTTTGCAAACAACCTGATTGGTTGTGGCGGTGGGCCTGCCGCTAATGCAGCTATCGCTGTATCACGACTCGGGTTAGCGGCCGCATTTGCCGGCTATTTAGGACAAGATCTTTATGGAGATATGCATCTCCAGGAATTTAAACAGCACCATGTTAATACACAACTTGTAGTTAGAGGCTCATCTCCCACGCCACTATCGACTGTTTTGGTTAAGCCTGATGGCAAAAGAGCCTTAATCAATTATAAAGGCGCAACTAAGGCTTTATCCGCAAGTACAATAGATTTCTCAGCCGTTAAAGCAAAAAGCATTCTGCTTGATGGCCACGAACCTCATATATCTTTGGACCTTATCAGACAGGCACAACAAACCCAAACACCGACAATATTGGATGCGGGGTCTTGGCATGAAGGCACCTCAAAACTGTTTGATAAAGTGGATTACCTGGTCTGTTCAGAAAAATTTGCCTGTCAATATGCCGGTAATGTGCAAACAGCACTTGAGAAACTGTCCAGTCATGCACCAGTAGTGGTTATAACATTGGGCGAAAAAGGTTTAATCTGGCAGCGTGACAAAGAATCGGGGGAATTAGCTGCCTTTTCAGCCAATATAATTGATACCACAGGGGCAGGGGATGCATTTCATGGTGCTTTTGCTGCGGCAGTTGCCTTAGGAATGGGTTGGGACGATATTTTATCGTATGCCAGTGCAGCAGGCACCTTATGTTGTACCCAGTTAGGTGCGCGGCAGGGTTTACCTTGGCGTGAGTCACATCGAGATTTAATCAAGTCTTGTATGCATAGATCTTTTGTTCCATAGGTTTGAAAGAATTCAAATAAACCATACTCAGCTTGTGCATTAAACTTTATTTCCTGTTAAAAAAATAAAGTTAAGCCTATAATCAAACAATAATTTCTGGGGGATTTTATGGGAAAGTTAGTAAATATTAGTCTAAAAACAAAATTGATCATTTTATTGATTATACCCATTTTAGGCATGATTTTTTTCTCTCAAAATGAGGTAAGAAATGCACTTAGTATTAGAAATGAGAGCAGTTCTATTGTTAGTCTCGCCAACTTTTCAGTTAAAGCGAGTTCTTTAGTTCATCAACTCCAGAAAGAAAGAGGAACTTCAGCCGGTTACATTGGTAGTCAAGGGACTAAGTTTGTTAAAAAACTACCCGAACAGCACAAACTTACTGATGTAAAAATTGCTAGTCTTAAAGCGTATTTACAACAATTTGATAGTAAATACTATGGTGATAAGTTTGACAATACTCTTAATTCAGCCTTGGCTGATCTTGATAAAATTGCAAAAAAACGCTCTAGTATCGAAAGTTTGAATTTAGGCCTAAAACAAGCTTTGGAATACTATACAGGGTTAAACATACAACTTTTAAGCTTAACTGGTGAAATGGCAACACTGAGTGCTAATGGTGAAATTGCCACTCTTGCCAGTAGTTATACAAATTTTTTACAAAGTAAGGAAAGAGCTGGAATTGAGCGTGCCGTTTTAGCTAATACGTTTTCTGCTGATGCGTTTGGTACGGGTATGTACAATAAATTTATGTCACTGGTTACCATACAATCAACTTACCTTGATGTCTTCAGATCTCTTGCAC
>DAOVVZ010000039.1:0-7884 GCA_030636915.1 Methylomarinum sp.
ACAATCAATCTGTCATGCATTAATATTCTTTAAAGGATTACTAAGCAAACAACCCCACAAAAGTAAAGCCGATCCCAATATAAATTGCCGCTTCAATCGAACCGATTGCAACATTGCCTTGCTCGCCTACTTCTTCTGCTATGTTAACTTTAGGCAATAAGATATGGCGCAACATGATTGATAATAAGGTTTGTGAGACAAAAATGATAATGGCCATAATCACCCAGGCCAAAACAGAAAAACCCAATAAACCAGGGTCATAAACCACTAGACCAGATGTTGCTGTTATGGCTAAAGCAACACCTAAACGATAACCAGAAAAACGAATTGCCAGGGCAATGTTTCCGGCTTTAATTTCCCCTTGTAAGGTTTTTCCATTCACTTTATGGCGGCGATTAAAAACTGCGTTACGATATACTGTTGCTAGTATTAAAATAATTTGTGAAATTAAAAAAATCCCAACAACGATTGCTAGCCCCAGAAATGTTGATCCATCAACCCAGGACATGGCAGCTCGTATAATAATGGCCGTGGCGATTAAATTGAATGCATCAACGACACCAGCGGCAACATTGCCATTCATGATTTCGTCATGAATAGATATTTGGCGTAGGCCAATGGTGTCAAAAATTTTACGGGTTATGCCCATAAAAACCATGGCTGCAATGCCGTAGCTACCCATTAAAGTGATTTCTTCAACATAGGTTGTTCCTGCATCGCCAGCAACAACACCCATCATTAAAACTGCAACCGCAATTATTGCACCTGCCAGCGCTATGCCAGCAGCAAAATTGTCCTGCTTTGCTAACAATTCCTGTAAAGATACACCTGCAATACTTGATGCCAGAATACGTAGTGTTGCCATAAAGCCCATTAAAATGACAAAATCAATCGCATAATAAGCTAATGACGCATCACTGAGCATGATCATTTGTGTTAAATTTTCCATTGCTTTAAACCTGTGTTGTTATGTTATTTGCCACCAAAGCTACGACTCGTGCGTGAGCTACTACCAAAAATACTGGAACTACGTCTTGACGATGTACTACTGGAGGTTTTATTACCACCAAAATAACTGGATTTTCGCTTGGCAACATTTTTATCGGCATGACGTGCACCACTATTACTACTGCCGTATTTTTTATTGGTAAAAGTTGACCGTTGTTGACTGTAGGTACTTATCCTTTTTCGTCCTTTGGCTGAGCCATATTGCTTTTTAGGTTTTGCAGGTGACAATCCGTTATCACGCATAGCAGAGTTACGTCGTGACGTTTGTGAACGATCATAGCTGCTACCATAAGCGTTTCTACCATAATCATGATAGTAGGAATAACGAGGTCGTCTATTCCAGCTGTTATAGTAAATAGGGTAATGGTTATACATCCCTCCCCTGAATAAGCTACTAAAAAAAGCGTATTGCCCATACCAATGCCAAAATGACCGGCCTGAATTATCCTGTCGATATTCACCATAACCCGGATTACCGACTAAATAACTACCTGGTGTAATTGTCTCACCACGCGCATGAGCAGCCTGGCTTTCTTTAGGTATACTGATGGTCTCTAATTGTCCATCAGACAATTCAGCCAGGGTGTTAATTAAATCAATTAAGGCATCGTTAAAAACTACGGGGTCGGCACCTAGATCAATTGACATGAGTGACTGCGTTGCCTGTTGAAATTGCTCTTTATTCTCAGGGTTTCGATTAACTTTATTTAATCGCTGTACCAGCCCCTGATATAACGTACCGTTCTCTGTCGCATCCATTGCCATTGCATCGGCAACAGGCTTAAAGTCTGGTTTAATCCATGCAAGCTTATTGGCATAAATCTCAACGATTTTTGCATTGATTAATTGTTTGCGCTGTAACTTCTGCTTTAAGGTATTTAAATTCTGTGCAACTTGCGAATAATTTTGCTGGATTTGCTCCGCATAATCATTACCACAAGCGCTTAATAACAGTAATAAACACACGACTAATAATCTTAGCGTAAAATATTTGTAAGCCATATAGTTAGCTTCCTCGTTATTCTCTTTGTTATTAGCTAATATCAGCTAATGCTTGTTGAATTGCCTTGTTTGTGGGTGGATTATCTTCATTTGTCATCATAAATAAACTACGTGTAGTAATCTGTTTATTTGCATGAGGGTTGGTATCACACAGCCCTGTCTCGGTATTTATATAAGCTACTGCCGTGCCTAAATCTTGCTGTATTAATTGACAAACAATGTCCTTCCAGTACAACGCTTTGATATCCACTTCAAAACGCAAATAAAAGTCACCTATTGAAGAAAACAGGTTTTCTATAATTTGTACAGAGCCGGGTGCCACCATCCCCAGAATTAACATTTCCTGATAAGCTCGCATTGGTCGAATAATAACACTTGCACCAGCCTGACGAAAACGCTGCCGATTATCGTCATCCACACATTCAGCCAATATCAATGAATCATCTCTTAATTTTAGCTCTTGCAGGCGATGCAATATATCAAAAGTCCGGCTATCTGAATCTCGATTATCTTCTTGTTTTGCCAGAATAACGATATATTTTGCTTGCTGTGCATTGACGGAAAGCAAATCCTCAGGAATCGTACCACTCCCTGTAAAATGCGCTAACCCCGGCATTTTTGATAATTGACCGGGTAAACCATTAGGAAATTTAGTGGTTAATATTTGCACGGTATGTGATTGCATCCCGCTATGATGAAGGTGTTTAATCAGACGTACAAAAAACTGTTCACCTTGTTGTGAAGGGGTATTTATCACTAAAATATGATCTGACATATTCCACTCCCAATAACCATGCATTTTTTTAACGCGAATATTAGTCCGATATTCAAAATAATCACCTGCGGCTTTAGCCAGAATAAAAATGCCACCTAAATACAATAAAACAACGGTAGAGATTTTCCCTGCTGACGTTGTCGCACTAATATCGCCATAGCCTGTTGTTGATAAGGTCGTTAATGTTAACCATAAAGCATCTTGCCAGTTAAATGCTTCGAACAAAGTCATTAAATAAACATGCGTGATTATAATAATCAGTAATAACAGTGCCGAACGTATCAGTGAAAATTTTATTACATCTTCTTCAAACGATAACTGGGTATTACGTCGCCAATTTAAAAATCGATAAAAAAAGTTCATGGCTTAGGCCTGTTTAGCTGGCCACAATGAATCAATTTTTCGAAGTGGAACATATGCACATAGATGTACCTCGGTACGCCCGCCATCAAATACTCTAAATTCTAAGGCATACTTCCTGTCATCTGAGATTAACCAGGCAAAATCACAGCCCTCTTCTCCTCCATCGACAAAATCAGGAAGTGATTTGTTTCGATAATCATCATCATAGCGATAAGCCAGTTCGAAGCCCTCCTGACGATAGTTTTCAGTCACCCAGCCTACAAGTTCTTGAGGTATTTTAGTTATTGGAACATTAATACTTAATTGATGATTCACGCCTGAATCAGGATCTAATATATCAGTAATATCAGCTTCTGAAAAAATCTTGAGCAAGGTATCTGGATAAACGTCCAGACCTAATTCCAAAACATCATCACTGACTATTCTTAAGCGAATATTTTGCTCTGCGTTATCCAGTTGAAAATAAGTCCGTTTATGTCTATCACCACCCAAATCTAAAGTCCAGATTTTAGATACCTGAAAACTCTGGTTAATTAACTGTAGCTGATTCATTAAGGCAAACTCAACCATATCGCCCATTAATAAATCGCGTGGGTGGTCTAATTTCCGTGCGGCAGTTTCCTTATTTTTAAATCTGTTAAATAATCCCATAAAAATCACTCCTTATTGCTTGTACAAGCCCATTTCTTTTTTCCAGTCTGCACGATGATATTGATAAGCGACCATTGAATCCAGGCGATTCACTTTTATCTCATCCGCATATTGATAATAGTCTTTACCAAATTCAAAAGCTGCCAACATTAGCGGCTTTGTTATCCAGCCATCATTTACTTTTAGCGTGCTTAAATCCTGAAGTCGTTGTTTTGCCGATAAGCCATTTTTTGTTGCTATAGTAAATCCCCATTCGCCAAATGAAGGCACATTATGATGATATTGCTGAACATGTTTAAAGTCTGCATGTTTAATGGTTTTACCAATACTGATAAAAGTATCTTTTGCATGATATGGACTAGTCGATTGTACTACCATCGCACCATCACCCGCTAAAACATTAAAAACCTTATGATAAAAACGAGTGCTATAAAGTTTATTTAAATCCGGATGACTAGGGTCAGGCAAATCAATGATCACAGTATCAAACATCTGTTGTTCACGAATTAAAGCATCAATACTGATAAAGGCATCACCAAAAATAGTGTGTACTCTTTTATCATTAAATGCATCTTGATTTGCTGCAATTAAACGTTGATTGACCACTTTTCCCTTTTCAATAATCGGGGTTTTAAACAACTCAATCAAACCACTATCTAAATCCAGCAACGTTACCTGTTGTGGGTTCCAACGCAACACATCCCGTACGGCCAGGCCGTCACCCCCACCAATAATTAAAATTTTATCATGACGAGCCGATGCGGCTAATGCAGGATAAGTCAGCATGGCATGGTAAATATGTTCATCATTACTGGCAAACTGGTTTCTGCCATTAATAAAAAAAGTCAGTACTTTCGGCTTGGCCGGATCAGTGATTCGTTCGGTTATCACTAAATGTTGATAACGCGTATTAGTGCGGTAAACCACCTTATCACGATAAAGCATGTCTTCCATTTCGGCAGACCAGTCTGAACCATAACTAAATATCTGTAGCACCCAGAGTGCGACAACAGCATGAGCTAATAACAGCCAGGGTGCTGAAGGAATCTTATCCTTAAATAAATAAAAAAATACCGCGCCTATGAAGAGATTAACCGAAGCTGTTAATGCCCCGGCCAGGGACACTTCTAACGACAGCATTAAAAAAACCCATAAAATTGCTCCAATCCCTGCACCTAGATAATCAATACCATAGATGGCTCCTGGATTATTTTTTAAGTTATCAGCATAGATTTGGCTACGAATCTCACCAATTAATGGAATTTCCATACCAATCAATGTACCCAATAATGCCGCCACTACATAAGGCATCCATCTTGCGATTGCTTCACCATTCGAAACCAGGCCACCTCTTGGTATGAGATCCGGTGGTAATGAAAAAGTCTCTGCCAATATTTGTGGTAATAACGCAGCTAAAGCAAATACGCCTCCAATTAACAAAATACTGCTAGTACCAATCAGCGCCAGCAACACTTCTAACCAGGCAAATCCGGCAAATGGGTTTTTGATATGTCTTGCCAAAAATGACCCGACTCCCATAAAAATCATCATCACAGAAATAATGCCGTAAATAGCTTCTTCGACTGCACCAAGGATTCTCCCAGCATAATGGGATAATAAATATTCATAGACCAGACCACACCCTGCACCTATTGCAAGAATAGCCAAAACCGCCCAATCTAATTGTTTTTTTGTCAATGCTTTACCCTTAATTCTTATTGAAAAGACACTGTTGTCTCTCTGAACATTTCAGCCAGTAGGTTTAGAAGCCATTAACCTAGAAAATACAGAATAGTACATAGTGAGATATATTTTTTCATTGCTATCAGTTATCATTTCAAGGAACCAACTAGTCTATTCTGGAATCAGTATTGGATAATAAACACCTCGAACCGAAAGGTAAACACCTTATTATTGATCTTCATCATGCCAGCCATCTTAATGATATAGCACTAATGAAAACGGCCATTCATGATATTGTTTCAAAAACCAACACCACTTTACTTTTTGAAAATTTTCATCATTTCCATCCTTCCGGTATTACCGGAATTGCCTGTTTAGCTGAATCACATATATCGGTACACACCTGGCCGGAACATAATTATGCCGCTTTTGACGTTTTTATGTGTGGTGAAGCCCAACCTGAATTAGCTATTGCCATACTCAAGCATTATTTTGGTGGAACAGAAAGTATAACTATGCTAAAACGCGGTATCCAATCATCAAAACTCTAATTCACAAAAGGAACTAATCATGAATAACAGCCTAGACAAAGTTCAAGCTGCTTTAGCTGACTACATTACCGAAGATGGTAGCAGTTTTAGTGTCACGGCAACCACCACTGATGATATATCTATGCTGACTATTATCAGGGAGGACATTGAAGAATTTGCAATTCTGGCGACTGCCAGTGAAAATCAATTGCTTTTTAATGTTGCCCTATTTGATGAAGATCAGATTATTGATGGTCAAGCCCCAGCTTTAAATAAAATGATGCTGGAACTTAATATGGCAATGCCACTGTCATCCTTTGCAATAACTGGTAGAATTTATTCCATTTTCGGTGCCATGTCTGCTGAATCTGATGCCCGTCATATTCAAGAAGAAATTCTGGTTTTATCTGAAAACATTCTGGATGCACTTGAAGTGTGTCAAAACTATCTTATTCCAGCCTAACAGGAGATTATTATGGGATTTTTAAACAATGTATTCAAAACCATAAAAGGCTATGGCAATGAAGCTAATGATGCATTTGTAGATGCTCAAGGCATTCGTATTATGGAACAAGAAATTCGTGATGCTGAAGAAAGTCAGCGTAAAGCAACCGAGTCACTGACTGATGTGATGGCTGAACAAAAAAGCATCGCGCGAAAAGTTAATGATTTAAAAGCGTCAGTCGATGAATACAGTGAAGCTATCGGTAAATTATTAGATGCGGGCAACGAAGAACTTGCTATGGAGACCGCAGAAAAACTAGCTGAACTGGAATCAGATCTTGATAGTAATCAGGCGGTACTGGATTCTTATAATGAACAGGTCAAAGAACTGAAAGCCATTATTAAAGACTCCGCCAAACAAATGGAAGCACTTAAACGCGAAGTTTCCATTATTAAATCAACTGAAGCCGCGCAAAAAGCAAGTGAAGCCACTGCAGCTCAATTTTCTGGCACTAATTCTTCTCTACGTTCTGCTTCTGCATCAATGAAACGCATTAAAGCAAAACAGCAAAAACGAAAAGATAAAATGAAAGCGGCTCGCGAATTGGCTAAAGAAACCAGTGGTGGTGAGCTAAAAGACAAACTAGCTGCTGCGGGTGTTATTGGTAATCAGTCTTCGGCTGCTTCAATTCTGGAACGGTACAAAAAAGCAGAATAGTACGTTTAGTAAAATAATCAGCTCATCTCGTTCCCATGTTCCTGCGTCACTGCCATTAAGTTAAGAGCCAAAATGTCATTCCCGAGTTCTCTTATCGGGAATCTATTATTCAGAACACATGGATTCCTGCTTAGAGCGTGCAGGAATGACGAGATTGTGGTCTCTCAATTTCTTAACTTAATGGTAGTGATGCTCCTGCGTGGGAATATGTACCAGCCTAATAAAACAGCACGGTATGCATTTCCACCGAGGACGCTGGGAACGAAAAACCTGTGCTTTGTCTATAGCCATATAAATTTATTCAGGAGTATTCATTAATTAACAATCCACCCCCCCCTAACAACCCAATAAGTGCATTTTTCATTCAAATATTTCCATAGGTATAACGCCTTGGTCACTTGACGCTGGAAAATATACGATGAATTTCGACAGTACATAAAACTTTGATATAAAGTGACCTTTGAAAACGAACTGCGCTTCCAGTAGTCAAGTGGACCAAATTGTGTATGCCCAGCATGGGCGTGAACTTATGAGGTGAAAGTCCTTTGTAGGAGAACCTACTTCATTCATTAATTTTGAATGATTATAACTACTAGCCGACGGCAATTGCAACCCCGCGAGGTGTTGTGAGAAGGAAGCCTGAGTGCAAAACTGCGAGCCTATGAACAAGAATGTCACACAGGCCGAGTACTAAGTGGAACGTTAGCACG
>DAOVVZ010000390.1:0-2907 GCA_030636915.1 Methylomarinum sp.
ATATTGATCCCAAAGGTGGCTGGATGGTGGTTGATGCCGCATCTGCAAAAAAAGCCGAAGATTTATTAAGTCACCTGCGTAAATGTTTAGGTTCTTTAGCTCTTGTTCCCGTCAATAGTACCGATAAACCTGTTGTCACTATGACTGAATGGTTAAATGATAATAGCTCGGTGCCCAAAGATATCGTAGTAGAAGACGAATGTGAACTACGCTCTCCTGAAGAAGAAGGCAGTATCATTCGCTGTAAACGTCATAACCTTAGCCTACCGGAAATAACCAATCATTTAGATACTGGCAAGCAAGTGATTAAACTTGCCGTAAACTGGACGGAACGCCTGTCATTTATTATTGACGAAAACCTGGCAATTAAACGCTTAAAGTTTCTTGATTTAATTCAAGACCAAGTGGCAGATACTGACGCCGAAGATGAAATTGCCCGTTTTGATGTTGATTTCTCCATTATGACGTTTGAATTAGCAAACTTTTTACCGCGTTTATTAGAAATCTTTGGTGGTGAAAATAAAGTATAGGCTTTCTATAGCCATGTGACGTAGAGCGGACTTCAGTCCGCTTTTCTCCGAAATTCTATCTACTTAAGAATTAAGCGTTTAAATTACTTCATAGAATGTATTCCAATGCTAAAAAAAATCACAGCCTCTTTTCTTGCCCTAACAAGTCATGTTATTTTTGCTGGCAGTTTTTCATACCCAGAAACCCCAGGGGATAGCCTTATTAGGGATGAGCTTAAGGAGGCTCATTACACACTAGCCAAACACGAAGACACTTTACTGGATATTGCTCGAAATTTTGACATCGGACAGAATGAAATTCTACTGGCTAACCCAACAGTCGATAGATGGCTACCAGGAGAGAACACTAAAGTTAGAATCCCAAATAGTCGCTTATTACCCAATACTCCTCACCAAGGCGTAGTTCTTAATCTAGCAGAATATCGGCTTTATTATTATCCTAAACAGACTAAAGGCCAGCCTAGAATTATTATTACGCACCCTATTAGTATCGGGCGTGTTGATTGGGATACTCCACTAGGAAAAACACAGATTATTGCTAAAAACAGAAACCCTGTTTGGCGCCCTCCTCAATCAATTAAAGATGAACATGCAGAAAATGGTGAAATATTACCTGATGTATTTCCTGCAGGGCCAGATAATCCGCTGGGAAAGTATGCCTTAAGATTAGGCGTTCCTGGATATTTGATTCATAGCACTAACAAACCCTTTGGTGTGGGGATGCGAGTCAGTCATGGCTGTATTCGTATGTATCCTGAAGATATAGAAAAACTTTTTCCTCAAGTAAAAGTAGGGATGCCAGTATATATTGTCAATCAGCCGATAAAGGTAGGCTGGTCTGACAACAGTTTATATATAGAGGTTTTCCCCGATCTGGAAGAGGATAACAAGATGAGCTATGAAGATAGACTCGATATGGCATTGGATTTAATCGAACAAGCTAATAACAATCAAATACCTGTGCTTAATGGAAGAGTGTTAAAGCAAGCGATTCAACAAAGCAAGGCTGCTCCTGTGGTTATTTTTAAAAGAAACGTATTACCTACTTTAAAAAATGAACCCTAAAAAAACCCAGTACCATTGAATAGCTACTGGGTTTTTATATTCAAAAAACTGTTATTTCATCATTGATTTTTTGAACATACGGTCAAGCTTACTGTTAGTGTCTTGAGCATATTGCGCTGCACGATTTGCAGCTGCTTCAGCTGCTGCTGCTTTTGCTGCCGCTTCAGCTGCCGATGCTTGAGCTGTTGATGCAGCAGAAGATGCCGTTGTGATTTGAGTATTCAAGCCATCAATTTGAGCTTGTAAATTGTCAATATCAGATGTGCTTGCACAACCTGTTGCCAAACCAGCTGCAAGAATTACAGCAGAAACTTTTAATGTTTTCATTATTTTTTCCTATTTAAGTTAGAGTTTATTTCAAATACCTAACACAAAGTATTAGTTCAATTCTGCCTTCTTTTCAAGCGACTTTCCAGTTTTATTTTATTTTTACCTGTGTTCCTTTCTTAATCCACCGATCTAACGTCTCAACTTGCTCGTTTGTCAAAGCAATACAACCATGCGTCCAATTCATCGCTTGATGTATAGATTTAGACGCTGATCCTAAGCCATGAATGCCAATATTGCCCCCAATCGTTGTGTCTTGAGGGGGAACCTGCTTTTTTTATGGGCATTAATAATCGCCGTATGTTTTTCTTTACTGAGTAAGCCACTCAATAATGCTTCATTTGCATTTTCAACGGAAGGGTAATCAAAACCATAAAACCGGTAAAAAGGGCTTTTTTTATTAACCCAACCAATCCGATATGTCCCTATAGGTGTGACATCATCTCCCATATGTTGTTTAAAACCTGCACCATTACGTCCTATGGCAATATTGTTCATGGTCATCAGAGTGTCAAGGCCTCTTTTTACTTCAAGCGTTGATTTTTTTGTATCAATGATTAACCAAACCTCATCAGCCCTCACAGGCCCATAAAACAAAACATAACTTAACAATAAAAGGCCAAATAGCCATGTTCGAATCATAAAAACCTACAATAAAATAATATTTTGGTGTATTTTAAACATTTCCAATGTCGCAGTAAGGTTAAATAATGCAAATAGAGACCCTATCAACCACACCCTATACTGATCAAAAACCGGGAACTTCGGGGCTAAGAAAAAAAGTTACCGTATTCCAACAAACTAATTATCTAGAGAATTTCGTCCAATCAATTTTTAATTCCTTACAAGATTTCCAAGGATCATCTTTAGTTTTAGGTGGCGACGGGCGCTATTTTAACCGCCAAGCCATACAGATTATAATAAAAATTGCTGCTGCCAATGGTTTTAGCGAATTGATTATTGGGCAAGGCGGATTACTATCAAC
>DAOVVZ010000089.1:0-6066 GCA_030636915.1 Methylomarinum sp.
CTACCTAATTCAGATGCACCAATAGCGATTATGATTTCTGAAAATCAAAAAGAGGCAGAAAATATTGCAGCTAAATATCGGCAGGGATTGAAACAAATTATTAAAAGTGGTCAATATCTACAGATTTTAAAAAAGTACTATGGTGTCTTTTTTCCTGTTAATTGGTTATCTAATTTAGATAAATTTGAACAATTGTATTCCTATGAGTAAGGCATTATTCCCTGCATATCACAGTATTAGAAAAAAAATCGTAATATGGATGCTATTTGTGGTTTTTAGTATTGTGGTACCGATTGATGTGTTTGATTATTTTCACACCAAGCAACAAATGCAGGCCGAATTAGCGAATTTAACGGATCAAAAAGTACTGCGTTTGGCAGAAAATATACAATTGCCTTTGTGGGAGCTGGATAAAACTTGGGTAGAAAAGGTTATTTTGGCAGAAATGATGGATGAGTATGTTTTTGCGATTAAGGTTGAGAGCGAAAATAAATTATTTGCTGGAAAAATGAGAAATCAGCAGTGGCAATTGGTGAATGCATCAGAAGATATCCTGGGCTCTTATTTAAAGAGGAAAATAGAGATCTTATATAAAGAGGACAGTATAGGTTTTGTTTATCTTTATGTGACGACGAAATTTGTAGAGCAAGAATTATTATCCGTTGTTATCTTTAAAATAGTAAAGACACTCATTTTAAGTATATTGTTGGTGAGTGCTTTGAATATTTTGTTAAAGAAAATGGTTATTTTGCCTTTGCAAAATATACTTGAAGTAGTTAACGACATTGCTAATGGTAATTACAAGCGCTCTGTGGGATCCGTTGCTGAAAATGATGAGATTGGTGTATTAACTGCGGCGATGCAAAGAATGACTAAAAGCCTTAGTCAGGCATCAGAAGCGGCAATTGCAGTAGCAGAAGGTGACTATACTCACCAGCTTGAGGTAAAAGGTGAAAATGACCTGTTTGCACTGTCTATGAATAATATGATGTTGAGCTTATCAGAGCTTGTTAAGCACATAGATAGTGTTTCTTTAGGTAATTATCAGAGTGATTTTGATCCTCGTTCGGAGCATGATGCCTTAGGTATTGCAATGCAACGCATGACGCATGCATTAGTGACGTTTGACCAGCAGAAACAGCAGCAAATATGGTTAGAGAAATCTGTAGTAACGCTTAATGATGTGTTGCGAAAAGAAAATACCCTAGAAGAATTGGCTGAGAAAGTGATTAAAGTGTTATGTCACATCATGGATGGAAAGGTGGGGACTTTATTTCTGGTTAAACAAGGGAGTGAGAGAAGTGGGTTATATATGGCAGGCTGTTATGCTTATATGGATACAGGTAAAGATGTGCGAGGCTGTTATCAAATAGGTGAAGGGATGATAGGTCAGGTGGCTATGGATCAGACCCGTATTATTCTGAAAGGTATTATTCAGGATGACATAAAAATAGTATCCGGCTTAGGCAGTTTTTCGCCTCACACAGTGGTTATTAGCCCTTTTTCTTTTAAGCAGGAGATCGGCGGGGTTGTTGAAATTGGTTTTAATAATGAATTTTCAGAAATACAGCAAGTATTTTTAGATAGAACAGAAGAAGCTATTGCCAGTGCATTTGAGCGTATTTATACCCGAGATAGTTTGTCTAAAGCTTTGCAACAATCGCAAGTTTTCTCGGAAGAGTTGCAAATAGCAAATGAAGAATTGCTAGTTAAAACAGAAGCGCTTGAAAAACAAACCGTAGAATTAAAAACATCTGAACGTATAAGCCTAACACGAGCAAAAGAGCTAGAAGAAAGTAATCGTTATAAGTCTGAATTCTTGGCAAATATGTCACATGAATTGAGAACTCCTTTAAACAGTTTGCTGATTCTGGCGCAATTGTTGGCAGATAACGAGCAGGGTGGTTTGTCGGCGGATCAGGTGGAGTCTGCTCAAATCATTAAGAGTAGTGGTCAGCACTTATTACGACTGATTAATGAAATACTTGAGCTATCTAAAGTCGAAGCTGGCTATATGATTCCTACACCCTCTGAAGTCAATATGGCAGCATTAATTAAGCTGTTACAGCAACGTTTTGATCCATTGGCTAAAGAAAAACAACTACAGTTTCAGATAATGCAATTGACGGAGTTACCTAAAACTTTTGTGTCAGATGGTCAAATGCTTGACCAGATTTTAACCAATTTACTGGGTAATGCCATTAAATTTACTCAGCAAGGTAAGGTGTCTTTATCAATAGATTTTGTTTTGGTGAATGAGGGTGATAATGACACTAGGCAATGGCTACAGTTTGATGTGAGTGATACAGGCATTGGTATCCCCGATCAACAAATGGATAATATATTCTCTGCTTTTCATCAGGTTGATGGTGGTTTTAGTCGGCGATATGGCGGTACAGGATTAGGCTTATCAATTGCTAGTGCCTATGCCGAATTGTTAGGTGGGCGTATTGAGCTTAAAAGTAAAGTGAATGAAGGTAGCACCTTTAGTCTTTTGTTGCCGATGAAGTTACCGGGTAATAAAGTCATAGAGTCTAAAGAAGCTCATAAGCCAACATCTGTTGAATTGGCTGAATTGAATGATTTTTCTATTTCGGAGCCTCCATTTACTGATGACAGGTCTATCATTGATGTTGATGACTCGGTTGTCTTGGTTCTTGAGGATGATGCGAAATTTGCCAAAATTTTATATCAACAGGTAAAAGCACAAGATTATAAATGTATTGTCAGTAGTGATGCCGAGTCTACGATGCTGCTTGTTAAGGCGTACCCGATTAGCGGTATCATTTTGGATTTGTGTTTACCTGGTATGGACGGTAAAGAATTTTTGACACGATTAAATGCCACGCCAGACATACAGCATATTCCGATACATGTTATTTCTGTCATGGATGATGATGGCGAGTGTTGGAAGGAAGGTGTAGTAGGGTATTTAACTAAACCAGTAACTCAGCAGCAAATAAATGATGCCCTGAGGGTTTTAAAGCATTTTGAGATTGATGGACCACGTAGAGTTTTAATTGTTGAAAAGGATGAGGGACAGCAAAAGGAATTGTCTGTGTTATTGGAAAATGAACGGGCTACTATAAGCATATCCTCGACGATTGAAGAGGCCGTGGACATGATAAAGGGGCATACCTTTGATTGTATTATTCTGGGTGTTGAGTTTATAGAAAGTAATGGTCTTAGTTTGCTGGATGAAATCGTAGAAAATAAGACCATTAAACAACCGTTAATTATTGTTTATACCTTTAGAGAGCTAAGTGATGAAGCAAAACAGGTTTTAAAACACTATGAGGAGCGTATTGTTATTCATCATCAGAAATCACCGGAGCGCTTGAAAGATGAGGTGACATTATTCCTGCATCAGGTTAAGTGTAAAAAGCAGGAGGGTGATATGTTTCTTGCTTATAATAGTGACATGAGGTTGTCAGGAAAGTCAGTCATGATCGTAGATGATGATATGCGTAATAGCTATGCATTGGCTAAAGCCTTAAGAGGTGCTGGAATTAAGGTGGTGATTAACAGTAGTGGTCAAGATGCTTTGAATCAGCTGTCTGAAGGGACTGAAGTGGATATAGTGTTGATGGATATTATGATGCCGGAAATGGATGGGTTTGAAACGATAAAGAAAATTCGCTCACAGGAAAAATTTGAAAAGTTACCTATTATCGCCGTTACAGCAAAAGCAATGCCAGAAGATAAGGCGCATTGTTTGCAAGCGGGAGCGAATGATTATTTGGTTAAGCCCATTGATTTAAACCAGTTAATGACAATGATTAGAGCATGGATAATGAATTAGCAGAAGCGATAGAAATACAGTTGCTTCTTGCTACTATTAAACAGCTTTATGGTTATGATTTTAGTCTATACCGGACAAGTTCTTTAAGAAGGCGTATTACTGATTTGCTTCGGGTTCATCAATTACAATATATCTCCGAATTAATTCCGTTATTGATATATAAGAAAGGTTTTTTTGAAGAATTTGTTGCTCACATTTCTGTTAGTGTGACTGGCTTTTTTCGCGACCCTTGGGTTTATAAGATATTAGCCGAACAAATTGCTATAAATTATACTGATTATTTAGATATTAATGTCTGGTCAGCAGGGTGTGCAACAGGAGAAGAGGCTTATTCACTGGCCATTCTTTTTAAAGAACTAGGGTTGTTAGGTAAAACCAAAATAGTTGCAACAGATATGTGTCAGCAGGCACTTGAGACTGGAAGATTAGGTATTTATTCCAACGCTTATATTCGGCAATATAGTGCTAATTATCAGCATGCTGGAGGTAATACTTCTTTTAGCGATTATTTTACCGCACGTTATGATTTGATAAAGATGACTGACGATATTATGAGTCATATTTCTTTTCGGCTACATAATTTGGTAGTCGATGTTGCTTGGGGTAAGGTGCAACTCATCGTTTGTAGAAATGTTTTGATTTATTTTTCGGAACAATTACAGAGTCAAGTGCTTCAATTATTCTCGGAATCTCTGGTTAATAATGGTCTTTTGTTATTAGGGCCTCAAGATTGTTTGTACGCCTCAGTTTTAGAGCGTGGGTTTGAAGTCGTTGATGAGGATAGTCGCTTGTATAGACGGAAAATAAGGGATTGATTGCGTTTAGTTAATTCCTGTGTTGCCGTTAGTTTTTACTCCTGGGCAATAGCCCCGTGTGGCGAATCAGGCCGTTCCACAACCACCAATTATTGAGTAACGAAAATCAGTTGATTATGGTTTTGTGGCTAGTTAATGTTTTATTCTCACACAAAGGCAAAGAGGAAAGAACCTCTCTTCTTTGTGTCTCTGTGCCTTTGAGTGAATTATTCTTTAGTTTGTTATTCAAGAGCTCTGGTACATGCCATCCTTGGCTTTATGCAAAACTTACACTTGTTTTATCCCCGCACTTCGGCAGATTTTTGCTCCTGCAAAATCCGCACTCAGCACATCCCTGTGCTTCGAAATTCATAATTGGTTTTTAGGCAGTGGTCTAGCCATTTTTGTAGGAAATAATTTAAGCGCCATTTGTAGTTCATTATTTCGATAGTTTGAGCGGGGTCTTTGTAGACTTTTGATACCATCGGTCTGACGTGGTCTTTTATAACTTCGGCTAAATTAGCATCAAGGTAAATTCTTATTTTAACGGCGGGTTCAATAAAACTATTGAGGTTCTCGTTAAAGGTGTGGCTAAGTTCAACGGTTAGCGTGTGCTTTGTGCGCTCAATTATTTTTAGGTGTAAAGAAGGTTTGTTTGTCGTTTCCCCGGTTGCATGCTGTTTAAATGAACATAAATTGGGGATTAGACAGAATAGTTTGTCAAAATTGGACTCACAGAGTTTTTCTAAACAGAGTGAGGTGTTGACAGGATGAACCAGGCTCATTAACTAGCTTTCTCTATAACAGGCATTGGCACTGGCTGTTTCCCATAGCACCACTTGGTCAACATTTAAGCCTTGTTGTTTTAAGTGTTGGTAAATCATTTTGCTTAAAACTTCGGCTGTTGGGTGTTCATCAATGGTCATAAAGCGTTCATTTTGCTGTACTAGCATAGGAACAATAGGATCATCTTTATGCAGAATGAAATTATGGTCTAGATATTGGTTGATGTAGTTTTCAACGCACTCTTTTAAATCAGAAAAATCACAGACCATGCCTTGTTCATTTAGTTGCTCTTGTTTGATAGAAATTGACGCTTTTACACTGTGACCGTGTAAATTTTTACATTTTCCCGCATGGTTCATCAAACGGTGGCCGTAACAGAAGTAGACTTCTTTAGTAATTGAGTACATATAAAAATGAGTAAGCTCTTATTTATTTAAGGCTTTTAATCGTTGCGGCAATTTCAAAAGAACCATTTTCTTGAGGAATACTTCTTACTACTTCGATAAAAGCGATCATTGAGGGGGTGATAGCATTCATGGGTAATACATTGATTTCCATTGCTAAGCCTGCATCGAATGCTGAGTCTGCAATAAAAGAGACCCCCGAACCACTTAATGAGGTACAGCGCCCTTTTTTAACAATTTCAGAGTCAGCCAGCTTGTAAGTAACATCGCAGTCAACATC
>DAOVVZ010000359.1:0-3084 GCA_030636915.1 Methylomarinum sp.
GTTCCTCCCAGTGGTATAAATGGGGTGGAAACACAAGATTTTAATAAACCTGTTGAATTGAATAATTGTTCTTTTAACAGTATTGGACCATTGGCAATTGGCAAGATGAAGTATCAAGTTCAATTTGGTTTATTTGTAAAAATGCAACTATCAAAAGAAGCTGCTTTAATTGATTTTCCTGAAGCATATGAATATGCACTGTCTGTGCAGATATAAAAGCTCAATGCTATTGATTGTTATACCAATCCCAATAAGTTCGTCTGTTATTCCTTCTCCTGCTGGAGAAGGCTAGGATGAGGAGGTTAAAATAAAAATTTATTGTGATTGGTATTACTTCAAGTCAATTGCTGAAGTCATTTCATGTTCAATGTTTAGCAGTTTTAATTTGTTAATTAAATCAGTAGATCTATATTGGTCTTTTAACCATTGTCTAATAGCAAGTGCTCGTATGAGCCTTTCTCGTGCAGCTGGATAATCTTTTTTAGCCAGGTAAATTTGTACCATTTCCTCTAGGCAAGTTGCAATTGCTCGGCGGTTAGCTTTGGTCTTATACAAGTTTATTGATTGTTGCATTAGAGCCGTTGCTTGTTGATGCTGTTCTTTTTGTAAGGCGATATGAGCTGCAAGACGTTTAAACAATGCTTGTTGTGAAATAGTAAGCTGCGAATTATTAAGCATCACCTTGTTGAGTTTCTCAAACCATTGGCTTGCCTTAGCTGACTGAGCAAAAATAGCAAATTTTGTTTGGGATAACAGTAAATTGATTTGTTTATGGCTTAGCAGGGTAGTAATCTCTGGAAGTTGGGATAATAAAGGCTGTATTGTTTTAAGAGCCTGGTCATAGTGTTCTTGTAAGAAGAAGCTATGGGCTGTTAATAAGAGAACCTTATTTTTTAAAGACTCATCTAAAAGCATTCTGCTGGGTAGTGAGTCTAGGGTTTGCTTGGCAAGATCAAAAAGGCTGATGGCTAAAGCCGATTCAATTAAGTTAAATTTAGCTAATAAAATACCATTTTGATCATCACAGCTTTGGTATAACAACAAGGCTTTATTAAAGGTCTGTATAGCCTGTACATAATTATCTTGCTGATAGAGCTTTAGCCCTTGCCGCATTATCTGTTCAGATTGAATGATCGGATGAGGGCGCATATCTTGTCTTCTAGCACAAGCATTTAGGGATAATAGCAAAATAATGAGTAAGGCTTTAGTCATGTAGTGAACCTTCTTCATCTATTAATAATGCATTACCTGGCTGTTGAATGGTCGATGATAGGGGCCATATTCGTTGTAAGTTTTGTACTGTTTCTTCAGTTGATTGAATCAGTGATTGGGTATCATTAACCATTGCTGGTAAGTGATCCGCTACTTGTTCAAGCTTATCTAAAGAGCGCCTGATATCGGACACCATTAATTGAGACTCAGCACTTAAGAGTGTTAAGTTTTTAATCACTGGGCCTGTTTCATTAATGCGTTGCTCAATTTTGCTTAAAGAGCTGGCAAAGTTGTTGAGTGTATCTGTAAATGCTTGCGCTTGTTGTTCATCATAAATCGCTTTTCCTAACATGCCTTGACCAGAACTAATACGATCAGTGATGTTCTCTGTATTTTTCATAATATTGACTAAACTTTCGCTACTATTTTTTAGCGATTGTGGATCAATAATAGCGATAATTTCAGCCAATTTAGACATGGTGACTTCTAAGTCATTAATGACGGGTTTAATGCCTTCAATTAAATCATCTGTGGTAAAGGGTTCTTTAATGCTTATGATTGACTCGGCGGGTAATAAGGGCAGCGATGGTGATCCGGCATTGATAATAATAATGGCATTGCCAACTAAAGAGAGTTTACTTAACTCACCAACTGAATCAGTACGAATTAAATTTTCAAAACTTTTGTAAATAAAGAATTCAATATGTATTTTATTATCATCGGATATATCAATAGCCGCGACTTTACCGACTTCAATACCTGAAATATTGACTAGGGTCTCAG
This sequence comes from Methylomarinum sp., assembly GCA_030636915.1. Lineage (GTDB taxonomy): Bacteria > Pseudomonadota > Gammaproteobacteria > Methylococcales > Methylomonadaceae > QPIN01. The sequence goes on from DAOVVZ010000359.1 coordinate 1,996, forward strand.
TACTAATGCCTTGGGCATTTGTCATATAGGCATGATATGTAATGACATCATCAAACATCTTGGCAGATTGAATTTTGGCTATTATTAAGCCGCCTATAGACAACAAAGCGATAATGAAAAAAGCACCGACTAATTGTTCTCTAGTCTTTGGGCTTAAATAATGGATGTAGTGTACATTCGGTTTATTTTCATTCATTAGGAGATAAATAATTCGCGATGATTCTTTTTAAAATGTTCCCATTGATTGTAGTCGTAAAAAACCTTGTCATCACAATAGATAATTTGTTGCGCTGCTTTTTTTGTAAACCCTAAGGTAGTATCACTGCTAATGATGGTTATTTTTAGCTCTGACAGCAAAGAGATTAAATGATCACCTAAAATATTATGTTCATATCTATTTAATCCCTGAAATGGTTTTTCAATAAATAAAACATCTGGATTTAGCATGAGTGCGCGGGCAATCAGTAATAAACGCTTTTCTAAATTAGACATAAACGCAGGTAACTTGTTAGCAACACGCTGACAATTAAACTGTTTTAGTAATTGTTCTGCGCGCTTGTCAATGCACTTTATAGTTTCTAATTGATGATATTTTGCAGCGAGCTTTAGATTATCTAAGCCCGGTAAAGCCGATATTAATTGAATTTCTTCATCAATATAGGCAATAGACAAAGGTTTTGCGTAATCAATAGTGCCTGAAAATGGCACGATTTGTTTTGCTAGCATTTGTAAATAAACATTTAACCCTACTCGTTGGTAGGTTTTAAAGCACACAAATGAAGCCTTCTGGATGCTGCAATTTAGTACAGGGTAAGACTCGCTTGGAACGGCTTCATTTATCTGTATTAAAGTAGACGATTTAGACATATTAAAGAAATGCGAAAAAAGCGTTAATAAAAAGAATAGCCAGTAAACTTTTAACTATGGCTTCTTGAGAGGCTTGAGGTACCTCGGTAACAGACTTTTTTACATTTAAACCGACAAAACAGGCATAAGCCGCAATGGTAATGCCACAGATAGCATTGTTGATTAAAAATAGAATCAACTGAGTGGCATTGAACGAGTCAATTAAAATATAAAAATATTTAA
>DAOVVZ010000029.1:0-8398 GCA_030636915.1 Methylomarinum sp.
ATTGTGCTGTTTGAGGCTTGGAAGCAGTTAGGGTTTAATGGTGGGCTAATTAAAGGAAGGTTAAGATAAACAAAATACATGTAGCCTTGATTCCACTTTGTTACATTAGGACTACGAAAAAATTAACTTAATGTTCATGATGCAGAGAGAGTATGGAATTTTTCATACAAAGCCACTAAGACACAAAGAAGAGTAATTACTTAGTGGCTTTGTGTGAGTATAGTTTCTGCTCGTACAGAATGAGAAGTTACCTGCAATTCACTTAGGATATTGTTTTAATAAGCTACAGGGAATAAATAATATTTCCCGATTGCAATGTGTGTGTTACACGGCCTTTTAATGTTTTTCCCCAAAAAGGTGTGTTTTTCCCAGCGCTTTTCCAGTTTTCTTGATTAACTTCCCATTGCAGGGAGGGATCAAAAATACATATGTCAGCAGAGAATCCAGTTGTTAATGCACCGCGTTGAATATTTAAAATATGCGCGGGGTTTTGAGTGAGTGCGGCAATACCTTGGGATAAGGTAATGGCATTGTCTTTAACAAGGCTGAGAGTTAAAGGTAATAAAGTTTCCAGTGCAGAGATACCGGGTTCTGTTTCTGGAAAAGCCCCAAGTTTGGCATCTAAATCATGTGGTTGATGATCAGAACAAATGGCATCAATGGTCTCATTAGCCAGGCTTTCTCTTAAGCGTTGTTTGTCTTTTTCTGAGCGAAAAGGCGGCAACACATGATAAGCGCTATTAAACGGTTCAATGTCATTTTCTGTGAGATGTAGTTGATGTATTGCCACATCGGCAGTGACTTTAAGGCCGTATTTTTTTGCTTGCTGGATTTTTATTGCAGAGCGTTTGCTACTGATTTGACTGAAATGGACTCTGCAACCGGTCAGTTCGGCTAATTCTAAGCATTGTGCAACAGCGGTTGATTCAGATGCATCAGGAATGCCTGGAAGTCCATATCGCGTAGCAACAGCGCCTTCATGAGCGCAGCCTTTATTGCTGAGAGATGCTTCATCAGGATGGTATATGACTAATAAGTCATGGCTGCTGGCATATTCCATTGCTCTACGAAATACCAGTAAGCTACTAATGGGTGCACTTGCATTACTAACCGCGATACAGCCAGCTTGTTTTAATGCGGCCATTGAGCTGAGCTCAACACCCGCAAGACTAAAGGTCAAAGCACCGATGGGATAAACCTGGGTGTAGTTTGCTTTTTCAGATTTATCATTGATCAGTTCCACAACCGCTTGAGTGTCAATAACAGGGCGGGTATCCGGTGGCAAGCACAGAGAGGTTACACCTGCACTTGCTGCGGCGGCGGTTTCACTTTGTATGGTGCCTTTATATGATTGGCCTGGGTCTCTTAATCTTACGCTAAGATCAATAAAGCCGGGGCAGACCACTTTATTCTCTGCATCAATAACAGTATCTGCAACAAAATCAGAAGGTTGTTCGAGTACGGAGAGTATTTTTCCATCAGCAATATAGACTGGGCCTATTTGGTTTATTTTATTGGCTGGATCAATAATATGTCCATTTGAGATGTGTATTTTACTCATAGGGCATCTCCATTGTTTTGCATGGTTATTGTCATGATTGCCATGCGAACGGCAATACCATTGCTGACTTGTTGAAGAATAACAGATTGAGGGCCATCAGCAATGCTTGAGGCAATCTCTACCCCGCGATTGATTGGGCCTGGGTGCATGACAATTGCATCAGGTTTTGCCAGCTTTAAGCGCTCTTCCGTTAGCCCAAAGCATTTAAAGTATTCTCTTTCAGTGGGGAGTAATGCGGAGGTCATGCGTTCTTTTTGTAAGCGCAACATAATAACTACATCTAAATCTTTAAGGCCTTCCTCCATGCTGTTAAAGACCTTAACGCCCAAGCTTTCAACATGTGAAGGTAGTAGTGTTTTTGGGGCGATGACTCTGATTTCTTTTGTTCCCAAGGTATTAAGTGCCTGAATTTGTGAACGAGCCACTCGTGAGTGCAAAATGTCGCCAATAATGGCAACCTTCAATTGACTAAAGTCTTGTTTATGTCGGCGTATGGTAAACATATCCAGCATGGCTTGCGTAGGGTGGGCATGTTGTCCGTCACCTGCATTAATTACACTGATGTGGGGCGCTGTATTTTGAGCAATAAAGTGTCCTGCGCCACTAATGGCATGTCTGACCACAAACATATCAGCATGCATCGCTTCTAAGTTGCGGATAGTGTCCAGTAAGCTTTCTCCTTTCGAGGTTGCCGATGTTGCGATATTCATGCTGAGAACATCTGCCGATAAACGTTTGGCAGCAAGTTCAAAGGTGGTGCGGGTGCGGGTACTATTTTCAAAAAACAGGTTTACTATGGTCTTTCCTCGTAATAGAGGGACTTTTTTTACCGGTTGTTCAGACATGCCGACAAATGACTCGGCAGTATCGAGTATTTCGGTTAGCATAGCTTTTTCTAGACCATCAATGGTTAGAAAGTGTTTGAGCTTGCCTTCGTTGTTAAGCTGCAGGTTTGACATGGTTATGCGACGGTTAATTCATCGTTAAAGGATTGAATGTGAATATCTAAAGGTGATGGACCTGTTAGTTTTATTCTTTGTCCTGCTGGTAGCGTAATAGAGCAACCTGAACAATCAGGTTGTAATGGGACTTGTCGTCCATTACGCTCAATTAATACCCCTAAAACCACTTGGTTGGGGCGGCCAAAATCAAAAATCTCATTTAATGCGGCACGACTGGTTCTGCCAGTGTAAAACACATCATCGATAAGAATAATATCTCGACCTTCCATTTGTGGGGGCAATTGGCTGGGCTTTACTTTAGGATGTATGCCAATTTGGGAGAAATCATCGCGATAAAAGGAAATGTCCATTAGCCCTAGCGGTTCTTCTATATTGAGTCGTTGATGTAAATGTTCGGCAATCCAGACGCCTCCACTATGAATACCAATCATCAGCGGGTTCTCTAGTTTTCTTGAGGTAATCAGCGCTCTAAGATCGGTTTCTAATTTTGTGAGTAGCGATGGTATTTTTAGGCTGTTGTTTGTCATTGTTTTTAGATTGTGAGCGTCAGCTTAAGTGCTTTTGGTTTAACCAGCTTTGTAAAATAAGCTGAGCCGCGAGTTGGTCTTGAACATCCCATAGTTTACCAGCACTGACCTGAAGATCATCAAATAACATTTGTTTTGCTTCAAAAGTGGAAAATGCTTCGTCGATTTGGTAAACAGGCAGGTTATATCGACCTTCTAATTGCCTACAGAACTTAAGCATTCGGGGGGTGATAATATTATCTGAGCCGTCAGCTTGTTTAGATACCCCTACCACCAGACCGGCGGGCTTCCATTCTTTGATCAGTTGAGATATGAGGTCCCAATTAGGTTGCTGGTTGATTGAGCGAATCGTTTGTAAGGGACTGGCAATGCCGGTTGTTGTTTGTCCTACCGCAGTGCCAATTTTTTTATTGCCAAAATCAAAACCAAGAAAGGTGTCGGTCGTTAATTTTGCCGCGAGAGGATCGGTTTTAAGCATGGCCGGCAGGCGCAGTTAATTGACTGATATCAATGCCAATCTGATTGGCAGCCGATGCCCAGCGTTGACTGGTGGGGGTGTGATATAAAATGTGTTCGTCATAAGGCGTATTTAGCCAGGCATTGCTGATGATTTCTTTTTCCAGTTGTCCTGCTCCCCAGCCTGCATAACCCAAAGCAATAAGGTATTGCTTTGGACCTTTGTTTTCGGCGATCGCTTCCAAAATATCACGAGAGCTAGTTAGGTTTGATGATTCTGAAATAGAGATGGAGGACTCCCATGTTTTAGAGTCTTTGGGGTGGATAATAAAGCCTCTTTCTTGCTGGACAGGGCCGCCGGCATAGACGGGGGTGTTTTTAACTTGTTGGGATGAAGATTCGATTCCCAATTGCTTAAAAATATCAGCTAAAGTCATCTCCGTAGGTCGATTAATGACTATGGCTAGTGCGCCTTCTTCATTGTGCTGACACAAAAAGCTCACAGTATGAGAGAAATTGACATCTGCAAGATTAGGCATGGCAATTAAAAACTGATTATTTAAATAGAGAGAAGTTGTCATAGTAATTTTAACGAGTGGTGATGCCGGATTCATCAGAGAATTTCCATACTCTGGTGATAACTAAGACTTCAAGTTCTTTAAGTAATTCTTTGGGTAATGCTGCAAAAGGTGCACTCAGTTTGATGATCCGTTTTGCCGCATCATCAAGTGCTTTATTGCCTGATGATTTGGTGATGCGGATACTATAAATACTACCATCAGCATTAATACCTACATCGGTTGTTAATGAGCCTGAAAAGCCTTTTTTTCTAGCGACTTCAGGATAATTAAGATTACCAACGCTTTCAACCTTTTGCTCCCAGTCGTTAACATATTGTGCTGCGACATATTTATGGGTGCTAATAGAATTAACAAATTTAATCTTGGTTTGTTCGGCACTTTGTCGACTATGACGAATTTTAGCACCTAATTGTGCAATTTGTTGCTGTAAAGCATCGACAGATAATTTGGGGCGTTTTTTTTCTGCAACAGTTTTTTGTTTTCTGCTTGTTGATATTTTCTGTTTAGCTTGTGTTTGAGTAATGAGTTTTTGTACCGCTTTGGGTTTGCTTTCTATTTGTGCTTTTTGAGGGCGGGGTGGTTGGTTTTTACGGTTGCCCTGGCTAGGTAGCTTTTGTTTTGGAGGCGTTGGTTTGCTGGTTTTTTTACCTGCCCCAACCTGGTTTTCTTGAGCCAGATAATTTGATTTTTTAGGTGCTTTCTTGGCCGGCGTGCTGGCAAATGTTATTTCAATTTGTTTGTTAGTTTTTTGGGGTTGAGGAATAGTAAAATTTATTCCCAGTAAAATAAAGGCATGGACAACCGTAGAAAAAAACACAGCAATCAGCAATACATCGCTCATTGATACCGAGGGCTGTGAAAGAGGTGTTTGTTTTACGGTTGTCATGATGCGTTTATGATTTAATTAAAACAGATTCAATGTGATCCATCAGCTGACCACTGATATTAAGGCCAAATTGATGATCTAGTTCTTGGACACAGGTTGGGCTAGTGACGTTTATTTCGGTTAAGAAATCACCAATGACATCTATACCAACAAATACCAAGCCTTTTTCTTTTAGAGTCGGGCCAACTTGCTTGGCAATCCATAGGTCTCTTTCAGTTAATTCTCGGCCTTCAGCACGTCCACCCGCTGCAAGATTGCCGCGGGTTTCGCCTTGAGCAGGTATGCGCGCTAAGGCGTAAGGTACGGGCTCACCATTAACCAGTATAATGCGTTTATCACCTTGTTTGATATCAGGGATATAACGTTGTGCCATGATATAGCGTGTGGAGTATTCTGTCATTATCTCAAGCACAACATTGAGATTAGGATCATCTTCTTTAATGTGGAAGATAGAGGTGCCACCCATGCCATCAAGCGGCTTTAAAATCATTTCTTTATGTTTTTGTAAAAAACTTTTAAAGCGTAATGGATCTCTGGCAACCAGAGTGTCAGCACAGCATTGAGGAAACCAGGAAGTAAATAATTTTTCGTTAGCATCTCTCAATGATTGCGGTTTATTTACAACATAGCAACCTAAACGTTCAGCTTGTTCTAAAAGATAAGTTGCATAGATGTATTCCTGATCAAAAGGCGGATCTTTGCGCATAATGATGGTATCTAGCTGATCCAGAGGAATATCTTGTTCAGCGGTAAACTGATACCAATTATTTTGGTCACGTTGAACTTGCAGGGTACGTGTTCTTGCATATGGAAGGCCATTGCTTAAATAAAGGTCGTTAAGCTCCATATAATGAAGCTCCCAGCCTCTCGACTGAGCTTCCAATAACATAGCAAAGCTGGTGTCTTTTTTAATGTTGATGTGGTCTATGGAATCCATGACCATGCCAAGTTTTATTGTCATTGAAATGCTCAAAATAATTTAGAATAATATGATTTTATCAAATTTATTTCATTAATGTTATTTACCTTAAAAAGAAATTTTGGTATAAAGGTGGGCTAACTTTTGAATTTAGGCACGGCAGAGGTAATCATGTCCAAAGTATGTCAAGTAACAGGTAAGCGTCCTGTTTCTGGTAACAACGTATCACACGCACACAATAAAACGAAAAGACGTTTTAATCCAAACCTTCATCAGCATAGATTTTGGGTAGAAAGCGAAAACCGCTGGGTTCGCTTAAGAGTATCTGCTAAAGGTATGCGCATCATTGATAAAAAAGGTATTGATGTTGTTCTTGCGGATATCCGCAAATCTGGCGAAAAAGTTTAAGGAGACTGAAAATGCGCGATAAAATTAAGATGGTATCTAGTGAAGGTAATGGTCACTTTTATACAACAACAAAAAATAAAAGAACGATGCCTGAGAAAATGGAAATGAAAAAATATGATCCTGTTGCTCGTAAGCACGTGATCTATAAAGAAGCAAAAATCAAATAATGATTTTCTACTTTGCCAGGTTCGTCCTGAACCTGGCAAAGAAAGCTTTTTTCTCTGAGGGTTAATCCCCTTTCTCTTTGTTTCTCATTTTATCCAGAATTGATTTTAACTTTTCCGTTTGTTTGTATAAGGCGCGATAGTTTTTTTCTAACCCCTCTTTTTCCTGCTTTAATGTTTGAATAGTCTGTTTTAACGCTTGGTTTTCTTGCTGTAACAATATGACTTGATCATTGTTAGCTGGTTTTTCTGCGTTAGCTTCTTCTGCTGAAGTATCTAATGTTTCTTGTGGCTCTTTTTCTATACCACCCTCTACAATTAAAGCGGTAAATTTGTGGCGGAGTAACAAAAAAGCGGCTGCTTCACTGGTTTTACCATTCTCACAAATAACAATAATATTTTTTTTGTTATCAAAGCTTTTAAGTTGCATGCGCATCGAAAAGAACGGTACATTCAGGCTGTGAGGCAGATGGTGTTTTTTATACTCATCGGGCGTTCGTACATCAAACAATATGGCGCCTTTATTCATTTCGTCCTGAATATCAGCATGTGTTATAAATTTTAGAGCAGGTTTTTTTATCAGCGAGATAAATTTCTCTTTATTTAACCTTAGTAAGGTTATATAAGTGAGTGCGGTGATGCTGACATTTCTTGGTTCGCCTGAAAGTAATGAATCTTCACCAAAGGTATCCTGAGCCTGTAACTTGCCGAGTGTGATCTCTTTTGCATTAGCTGATGGTTTGCGAGAAAGCAGGCATTGGCCTTTTTTTATCAGATAGTAATAATCACCTGTATCACCTTGCTTGATAATGGATTCACCTTTTTCAAAAGTCACTTCTTCAAGGCTCATGAGCAGTTGTTGCAGATTGGCTGGAGGTAATGCTCTAAAAATGGGTGACTTTAATAGTGTTGTCATCCAGTCATCATCGCTACCGTCTTGTTCTGGTTCATCAATGATCATGTCAGTATTCTCTTCTTCATAAGAAATGCTACTAGGTAGCGCATTTATAATATTAATATTTAGCCGTAAAAAACGAATCGCTGTCTTGGCATAGGCATCTATTTTTCGTGGCAGTTGATGGGCTATGGCAAAATGGGCAGATTCGCTGCCTGCTTTGATGGTTTCTACTTTAAGCTCATTCGATTGTAGCCTGATGGTTCCCTCTATTAAATAAATTAAGTCTTTAGTGATATCATTTCTTTTAAATAAAAAACTATTGCTGTCAGCAGACTCAACTGTAATTAAGTTACAAAGGGACTTAAACTGATCAATAGACAAGGTTGATAAAGGGATCAATTGCCGGATGATTTTTCCTTCTTCTGAGTGGGGGTCTACTGTCATTTATGAAGCTGGCTAGAATGCGTTTAATTATTTGTTAAGATTATAAGCAAGGTTAAACATTTTTTGAATTATGTTGTCTATGGCTTAATTTGTTAAATCAATCTTTGTATTCTTTCGTTCAGTTTAAGATTGTAAGGTCAAGTATATAACACTATAGGAAAAACACATGAAATGTACACGGCATAAAAAGATATTTCTATCAATTTTATTTTGGATGCTTTTTTCCGGAATGTCTTTTGCTGGTTTGCCGGTTGCCGTTGATGGGCAAACACTTCCGTCATTAGCACCGATGTTGGAGAAAAGCATGCCGGCAGTGGTTAATATATCAACCACAAAAAATGTTCAGCTTAGGGAAAACCCTTTATTAAGAGACCCTTTCTTTCGACATTTTTTTCAATTGCCACAGCAACAAAAACCAAGAAGGCAGCAAAAGCATAGTTTAGGGTCTGGCGTTATTATTGATCGCCTACAGGGCTATGTGTTAACTAACCACCATGTGATTGATAAAGCCGATAAAATTATGGTGATGCTCAGTGATGGACGACAACTAAATGCAACGCTATTAGGATCGGATTCAGAAGCAGATGTCGCA
>DAOVVZ010000354.1:0-3131 GCA_030636915.1 Methylomarinum sp.
AACGGCAGTATGGCAGCCATCAAAGCCGACAACGACAATGCTATCAACATACCTGACAAAAGCGTAAAAATTGAACGCCGACTTAAATCATCATCCGAACGTAGCACTCCCATCGATAAAGAAATAATAGGTGCCATCAGCGGTGCCAGTACCATCGCACCAATCACTATAGAAGGGCTATTTAAAAACAGGCCGAGTGTCGCCAATAATGTACTTAACACCATCAACAAAACATAAGTATTGCTGATACTGGCACTTTCCTTTAGCGACAAGAACAGATCCTTAAAATCTGACTCTAAAGCATGAGGAAAAAATGGCAGTGTCTTACTCAGATATTTAATTCGACTATCCTGTTGCGGCAATTGATCACAACTTACATTTTCCTTATCGTCAGTAAAAAGTTGTCTATCTCTAAACTTCTCCCCTGCATTGACTCGCACCCCCTCACTGAGCGTTTCTATATATAATTCACGAGTCGTCAGTGCTTTGTTATTAACCAGGTAATGCGTATCAACTGCTGTTTTAATCGTTAGCGATGCCGTACGTATGTACCCCAGCTGTTGCGGCAAGGCTTTATTCTGAGTTGATAACAATGCCGATGAAGATAACTGTAGATATGACAAAATAGACTGTGGTGCAAAAAATGCTACCGAAATCCGCCTATCTCTTAAGGAAACCGATTCCTTAAATAAATTAGTCAGCACCCCGCTTTTATGAAAATCCAGCAATACCATACCAGTAATCGCGGTAGTGACTGTTTTACCTTTCGCCGTAATCAGAGTAACTGGGTGAGGCGTCAAAGAAAAGGCGTAAAAAAAGCGTTTTATTTTAAACTCGACCTTATTCAATCCTTTGCATTCTTTGCTGTCGCCAATAAATTCAGTCATGGTAGTCTGGTTTTCCAGATTAACCCCATTGGTAACAACTTCGCCATTACAAACAATGATATCGATAAACAAAGGCTCCTCATGCAAAGCAATTTCCAGACAGGCGTCAAAATCATTTGGCAAATCCAGATTTTTAAAAAACTGACTGAGCATATCGCCATCTATCGGCAAAAACCCAAGCGACATCTTTTTCTGGTCAGCAAACAGTAATACTTGTGGATAGTCTTTCTGATCTATCCATAACAAAGCATGATTCAAATCATCATGGATATGAATAGAAGACAATTCTGCCAATTTAACCGCGCGTAACGCTATACCTTTCTCTACAATAAGAGGATGAGCCATTACATGATCTAACTGTCCTTCCTGGCCAGGAGAATAAATCAGATATATTTTCTTAGATAGGAGCATATTAAAATATTTGGAATGGCATAAAAGACATTAATAGAAGTTACGCATTGACGACAGATTGAAATTCTAGATTTAAATGATTCATATTTAGCATAAACGTTCCGATAAATGAAGCAATTACATCTTTGAATAAATATGGACTGGCAAGGACCAGAACTATATTAGATGAGCAGACTTCTGGTTAACCGCATCATCAGGAATTAGCAAGGTTGGGCTGAACTCATTGATTTTGGACTTTTGCCCTGTTACCAACATGACCAGATTACTTCTGAATAGGCGGCATTTCTTCAAAAGTAGGGATACTCTCATCCATAAAATCCCATTCTGGTTTTGCTTTATTGTAAACAATAAAATCCGGTTTAAACCATTGGCTATTGTCTAATGTTCCTGCTGAAACACCGATAATATCTATATTCTTACTATTTTCACCAAAAAGGCGACTGCCACATTCTGGACAAAAATAACGTGTAATGGTTGACCCTGAGTCCGTAATTGAGTCATAACTATTTATTTTACCATCAATTAGAATACTCTTTTTTTCAAAAAAAGCATTAGATACATGACCTGTTCCACTTGATTTTCTGCAATCATCACAATGGCATTGCCCCATTCGTATAGGCGCTGAAGAAATAGTATATTTTACCTTTCCACATAAACACCCACCTGTTGCAAAATATTTATCTAACATTGTTTTTCCTTTAATTTTAATAGTGAACTGATGTACCTGAACGCCAAATTCAGCATGGTACATCCGATTAGCGAAGCGTAATCGGACGCGCATGTTATTCATCACTACCAACCGAAATAGTTATATCACCACACCAATTCGGTAAATAAATACCTTGCTCAACATATTGATGAAAAGTGGAATAAGGCCATTCTGCTACACGCTTTACATATCCATGCTTCAAAGGGTTCACATGGACATAATCCACATGACGTTGATAATCCAAATCATCACGAATGACATGCTCCCAATAATGTCTTTGCCATATCCCTCTTTCACCAGCCGCTTCTCTAACCTTTGAATGTAGCTCTGTTTTGGGTAAAGCACGCGAGAATCCGCTTTTAATTAGGCGCCAACGCAAACTAAAATCACTGTCACCAGAGGCAGTGTCCAAACGCTCGGCAACTGCTCCATGCGTTGCTATACCTCCTGCATCCATGCAGTCGAATGCAAATGCTCTGGTAAAACAACCCAGGCATCAATTTGAAAAGGATACCGTTTACGCACCTGTCGAACCGTATTGCGTAAAAGAGTTATCTCTCGAATCAATAAATTGTTGTCATGACGTTGCAAAAGATTAACCGTAAAAAAATACGTTCCTCCAGGTATAAACACACGTCGATAGTTGGACTATGGTTTTTTGTCGTTTTGAATAATGAGGATGTTTACATAATAATCATGCGTCCGATTACGCTCCGCTAATCGGACCTACCGTGCTGTGCCGTTTTTTTGTCAGCTGGAAGTTGTTAAATTCTTTGCTGTTTGTGGGGTAAAATTTATTTCTAATTGATACCCAACTGCTTTTGCATACTCTTCAATAGTAGATAGTTTAGGCGAAATACTAGAATTAACATTTTCTAACCTAGAGATATTGCTTTTTTTGGTATGTAATATTTCTGCCAACTCTTCCTGAGTAAACCCTGCCTCTTTACGAAGCTTAATTAGCTGTGTTCTAAGAATATAAGCAGGAGCAAGCCTTTCATACTCTAACTTTACTTCTACGTTTTCTAATGCTTTTTTCTTAAAATCGTTTAATGATGGTCTCATGATTTAACCTCTTTTAATCTTTTGCGAGCTACGCGGCAATATTAAATTTCAGACATAAA
>DAOVVZ010000412.1:0-2721 GCA_030636915.1 Methylomarinum sp.
GTTAACCGTCATGGCATCGGGCAGAGAAATTCATTTAGAAGACCTGCCCCCAGAGCTAAAACACTATGAAAAAGACCATGCTTCAGATAATGGGCTAGGCTGGGAAAATTTATTAGAAAATGAAGTGAAACAGCAATTAATACTCGATAAAGCTGATATTGCTAAAACCATCATAGCAAAAGTTGAAAGCCTATTGATTAAATCGGCTTTAGAGCATACCTCTGGCAAAAAGAATGAAGCTGCTTTAATGCTGGGGTATGGCAGAAACACTCTGACGCGAAAGGTTAAAGAGTTAGAGATTAAATAAGCGAGAGTGTCTTTTATGAATTACCCTACATTAAAGGTAAGCTCAGGCGCTTACAGTGATAAAGGTGTTAAAGCCGATAATGAAGATTGTTATGGTTTACAAATCCCCGATGAAGCACAGCTGGTTCATAAAGGGATAGCTGTTGTCATTGCTGATGGCATGAGCGGCAGTGATGCGGGTAAACAGGCGAGTCATTGTTGTGTCACTAGCTTTTTAAGTGATTATTACAGCACCCCTGATTCATGGACAGTAAAGCATGCGGGGCAAAAGATTCTCTCTGCAACTAATTCTTGGTTATATAGTCAAGGGCAGCAGCGTTATGAATCAACTAAAGGAATGGTTACCACCTTAAGCATACTGGTTTTTAAATCGACGACAGGGTATATTTTTCATATTGGTGATTCTAGAATTTATCGATTAAGAAAAGGTAACCTGGAATTGTTGACTCGCGATCATCGTGTGCAAGTTTCAGCAGAGAAGAGTTACCTGAATCGGGCGATGGGAATAGAGCCTCATCTGCAAGCGGATTACAAAGCATTTCCCTTGGAACAAGGTGATGTGTTTATTATGACTACGGATGGCGTACATGATTTTCTAGCCGAAAAGAGCCTAAAGGAAATCGTTCAGGGAGAAGATGATTTAAACCTTTGCGCAGAAAAGCTAGTGCAACAAGCCAGTGATAATAACAGTGATGATAACCTTACTTGTCAGTTGGTTCGTATTGATGAGTTGCCCTTAGCTAAAGGGGATGAAGTTATTCGTCGCCATGCTAATTTACCGTTTCCACCCTTGTTAGAAAAGGGGATGGTTATCGATGGTTACCGGATTGAAGCAGAATTACACGCCAGTAAACGAACTCAGATTTATCGGGCTTTTGATACTCAAACAGAAATGCAGGTGATTTTAAAAACACCTTCAGTATTATATGAGGATGATACGCATTATATTGAGCATTTTTTGCATGAGGAATGGGTAGGAAAGCGTATTCAGCATGATAATGTGTTAAAAGTATTAAGTACTGATCGGAAAAAAACGTGTATTTATTATGTGACGGAATATATTGAAGGGCAGACCTTAAGAGAGTGGATGGAGAGTAACCCCAAATCCTATATCCGAGAAGTTAGAGAAATTGTAGAGCAAATAGCCAAAGGTCTAAGAGCATTTCATCGTATGGAAATGTTGCATCAGGATTTAAAACCTGAAAACATTATGTTTGATCAAAATGGCACAGTAAAGATTATTGATTTCGGATCAGTCAAAATTGCAGGGGTTGCTGAAATTACAGCTATGGAACAGAGTGAAGAGAATGTGTTGGGCACCTTAAATTATACTGCTCCAGAATATCATTTAGGCCAGCGAGGTACGGTAAAGTCAGACATCTACTCATTGGGCGTGATTACTTATGAAATGATTAATAAAGCCTTACCATTTGGCAGAGATATGCCAGAGAAGCCTAATAAAATTAATCTGGCCAAATTAAAATATGTCCCCAGTTTTCATAAAAATACCATGGTTCCATATTGGATAGATGGGGCATTAAGAAAAGCAACCTTGATTGAACCTCAGGGAAGATATGAGGCGTTATCTGAATTTATATATGATCTCTCTAACCCCAATAAAGCGTTTCTTAAATCAGCTGATAGCTTGCCATTAATTGAACGGAACCCATTAGTATTTTGGAAAACCATGGCTGGGTTGTTGTTTTTAAGTAATTTAGTGTTGTTATATTTTTTAAATAAATAATTATTTTGCAATGGTGTTTAGCGATGCATTACTCTATTTCGCCCACTTTCTTTTGCGTTATATAAGGCCTCATCTGCCCGCGCAATAAAGCTATCAAAATCATCATCAGCTTTCAATGTGGTTACACCGATTGATACTGATATTATTCCGATAGACTGACCATTGTCTTTTTGTTTTAACTGACTTTTTGATAATGAGGTTCTAATAGTCTCGGCAATTTCTAAAGCATGATTTAATTCTGTATTTGGCATAATTATTGCCATTTCTTCTCCGCCGTAGCGAGCTGTATGATGATGCTCAGCAGTGTGTTTCTTCAATAAGCCAGCGGTATAACGAATAACCTTGTCCCCGACTAAATGACCAAAAGAGTCATTTACTTTTTTGAAATGATCTAGATCAAGAATCAACAGGCAGTGTGTAGCCTTTGCAGGGTTCTCAATTAAATTAATGAGCTCAGTATCAAACGCTCGGCGATTTAACAGTCCTGTTAAGGCATCAGTCGTCGCCATTACTTTGACTTTACTTAGTTCGAGGCGTAATTGGTCCATTTCATCATGAGCATCATCCAGCTGTGTCTTTAAGGTGTGGGTTATTTCAGTTAATTGTTTTGTTTCGTTCAAAATACTGGATAAAATGAATTTCATGTCATCAGTATTTTGGATCTGTGCTAA
>DAOVVZ010000257.1:0-3863 GCA_030636915.1 Methylomarinum sp.
CGATTTATATGATTTTCCCATGCCATTAAAAACAGCAACGTCTCATTTTGAACTCACGCCAATTAATTCTAATAAATCGAAATTATCCATCACTTTAAAGTTTGTACCCAAGTTTGGCCCTATAGGCTGGTTAATGGGGAAATTATTGATGCGTCCCATGTTAACCAAAGCGTTAAAAGGCTTAACAAAAGGATTAGATGATCATATTCGTACAGGCCGGATTGTTGGCAGCAAAGGTGAGTTATTAGAGTTGGCGCACTAATATCAGCTAGGTAAATGACATCGGAAATGAACATATTATTTGGAGAATATAAATGACCAGCACAAGCATCACATTTAAAGCAGGAAAGCTAATTGAATTAGCTTTTGCTACCCTTATTGATGGTAAGGAAACTCAGTTTTATGAACAGTACTTTCCTAGAGTGCAACCTATTGCGTCTGAATTGGGAGGGCAGGCTTTAAGGACTTATGAAGTGACTGAATCATGCTCCCAGCTGGATGATCCTAAAATGGGAGGTTTTTTTCAGTGGGAAAGTATTGAGGCCTTTATTAAGTTACATAATGAAGCTGACTTTTTAGCGATAAAACCTCTTCGGGATGATGCACTTAAGTTTTTTATCAATGGTCTTTTTTATAAGGTTTCTCAAAATACAACTGTGATGCTAGAAGAGGATGAATCGTATGCTTTGATTGCTCACCTGGATGTGTTTGATTGTTGCATGACATCTCCTTTGCTGGATCTTATATCCGTAGTTGAATCAAATAAAAATGAATACTCACCCGTGAGAATTCAGCTCTTTAAATGGAATGAATGCTGCGACACAATTTTACAAGAGGGTAAGGCGGATATTTTTAAAATTAAATTTAATACGCCTCAATAAATCCCTCTGTTAGCAAGGGGAAATAGAAACAATACATAAGGTTAACAAAATGAAATTAACAGGAAAAACGGCATTAGTCACTGGTGGTAACAGTGGTATTGGTTTAGGCATTGCTCATAAATTAAATGATGATGGAGCGAAAGGGATTATTGTCGGTAGAGATAAACAAACATTAGAAAGTGCAAGTCAGGCACTATCTGGTAACTTTGTCCCGATCTCTTGTGATGTGACAGATATTGAAGCACTGGAGTCTTTATTTAACAGCACAAACCAACAAGTAGGAAAGCTGGATGTTCTGGTTGTCAATGCGGGAGGTGCAGTGGGAGCAGGCAGTATCCAACCCTTTGATCAGTTTGATGAAGAAAGTTTTGATGCAATGACGGCACTTAATTTTAAGAGTGTATTTTATACCGTGCAAAAAGCACTGCCGTATCTGAATGATAATGCCTCTATCATATTAATTGCCTCGATTGCAGTTCATAAAGGATTCCCTGGTATGTCTGTCTATGCAGGCTGTAAAGCGGCTGTCCGATCATTGGCAAGAACCTTGTCAGTGGAGTTGATGTCACGAGGTATCCGCGTAAATGTGGTGAGCCCTGGGACAATTGATACCCCGGTGTTTGAAAAACTTGGACTGCCTGCCGAAGCAATCGAACAGGTGAAAAAACAGTTTACCGACTTAATTCCAATTGAACGCATTGGAATGCCAAGTGATATTGGAAATGTCGTCGCATTTTTAGCATCACCTGAATCCTCTTTTATTATTGGAGAAGAAATAATTGCTGATGGTGGTGTGGTTAATTTATAAGACAGAACTAGTAAATTAGCGGCTGTCAGTAGATGTCAAAGTAAAAGGGGTGTTTGTTTTGAAGAAATATTTTTATTAAAGCTTGTGTAAATAGTACGACAGTACTAATATAGTACCTACGTACTATATTTTACTTAAGGAAATGACTATGAACAAAATCAAATCGCTTTTTATTGGCATGTTTCCGATGTTTGCAATGGGAATAAGTGGTTATGGAATTTATTACCTCACTACTTCAGGACTGAACTTTATCTGGTTAGGGGCTATTTTGATAACCTTACCTATCATGTTATTCATCAGCCGTATTATGATGTTTAAAAGTGTGGCGAGAACATCCCCTCATTTTCCATTACTGACGCTGACTGCAGTAATAGGGTTGTGTTTGTCCATTTACGGTTATTTAGCCGCAATATTAAGTCCTTTAGGAACCATCGAGTCAAGCCTATTTCATAACGTGAGTATAGCGCTGGCATGTACGGGGTTTGTTTTCTTTATCTTGTACAACTATTGGTATTCATCATTGGGACGTGAGATCAACCAGGCTTTACGTATAGGTAAGCCATTACCCCGATTTGAAGCGCTTGATATACAAGGCAAGCGTATCAATTCAATTATTTTTGACGGCACGCCAACGATATATCTTTTCTTTCGCGGTAACTGGTGTCCCTTATGTATGGCACAAATTAAAGAAGTTGCGACTCAATATAAAAAACTGTCCTCTCTAGGTGCAAAAGTTGTGTTGTGTGCACCGCAACCAGAAAAGAATACTCAGGCTCTGGCAGATAAATTTGATGTGCCGTTTATCTTTTTAACCGATGTGGATAATCGTGCGGCTCAAGCGTTGGGTATAGAAATGAAAAACGGCTTACCTGCAGGAATGGAAATGCTGGGTTATGAGAAAGATACTGTTTATCCAACCGTTATTATTACTGATGCTACGGGGGTAATTATATACAGTGACTTAACTAATAATTATCGAATTAGACCTGAACCTGAAGATTTTATTGAAGTGTTGAACAGACAGGCTCAACTGGCTTAATGATTTTTTCGTTACGGTCAGCATAGCAAGAAATATCAAAAGAGACAGCGTCGTATTCTTTAGAATCATTAATAAAAACAGTCAGTCATGACCCTTAAAAAAGGGTAAGTAAAACCAGAAAAAGGTAACGCATTATGCAACGTTTTTTCAAAAGTATTGATTTTATGGAACAGCATTTATATGACAAAATTTTAGTCG
The DNA here is from genome assembly GCA_030636915.1 of Methylomarinum sp. GTDB lineage: Bacteria > Pseudomonadota > Gammaproteobacteria > Methylococcales > Methylomonadaceae > QPIN01. The sequence goes on from DAOVVZ010000257.1 coordinate 2,927, forward strand.
ATGATATTGCTGCCGCCTCACATTACTCTACCTATCATTTTTGCCGTATTTTTAAGGCACTGGTTGGGGATTCTCCTAAAGAATATTTGCGTAAAAGACGTTTAACAGTTGCAGCAGATAGATTGTTAAAAGAACAGGTAGGGATTTTGGATTTGGCTTTAGAGTGCCAGTTTGAATCGCAAGAAGCTTTTACCCGTGCTTTTAAGGGCATGTTTCAAATAACACCTGCGCAATTTAGAAAAGCCAATGACCCGTTTCGTTTGTTATACAAGGATCAGTTCAGCCCGCATATGTTGCATTATTTGCAAAACCGCTTGTCCATGGAACCAGAAATAATCCAGCAGCCTGAAATGAAAATTGTGGGTATTGCAAGCCAGTATGACGATGATGATTTTGACTTACATCGCTTATGGTCTGCCTTTATGCCATATAAAGACAATGTCCCTAACCGAATGGAAAAAAATGCGTTTGGTATTTATGAATCTTATGAAGAAAATGGAGGGGATGTTTATTTTTCTTATATTTGTGCGGTCGCGGTATTCAATTTTGATGATATTCCAGAAGGCATGACATCAAGGGTAATCCCTGAGCAAACGTATGCCAAATTCACCCATAAAGGTCCTGTAGCCAACTTGTCAGAAACACTCAAATATATATGGGGGAGTTGGTTACCAAAATCAAAATATGAATATGTCGAAAAACCAGATTTTGAATTGTACCCAGCAGGGTTTGATGACTCTGACCCAGAGAACGTTCTTTATTTACATATTCCAGTTAGAAAAATTTAATATTCAGGAAAGGCAGACTTGATACCTGCATGCATTATATTTTTTTATAAAAAAACATAGCAAGAAATATCAAAAAACAAATCGCTTAACCCCTTAAAGTCACACTCAATAGAGTAGCTTACATATTATAGGCACTGGTTATGAAACAA
>DAOVVZ010000220.1:0-4171 GCA_030636915.1 Methylomarinum sp.
AGCCTTTTTTCTCAATGTTTGAATTGAAAAGGACAAGGATTAAATAACTATGCATCAACGCTTGCTACATCAGTATTTTTCTGCATTCGGAACACACACTGAAGCAATTACAATCGATTTAGAAATACCACTCACATTACCCACTAAGTCCATCTATAATAAAACAACATACTTTACATGGTTACACTCAACAAATAGGCACCCATAATGAGTTCAACACAATGCTATTCTTTTCTTACTGGTGACGGCAAAAACAAAGCATTATTAGGCGGCAAAGGTGCCAACCTTTGTGAAATGACACAAATCGGACTTAACGTTCCAGCAGGCTTTGTCATTACAACAGAAACATGCCTTGAATATCTAAACAATGAACATTTAAGTGATTCCCTATTAACAGAAATTCGCCAGCAAACACAGCAACTAGAACAACAAACGGGGAAAAAATTTGGCGATAATATCAACCCCCTGCTAGTCTCTGTTCGCTCTGGTTCTGCCATTTCCATGCCTGGAATGATGGATACCATTTTAAACCTTGGCCTTAACAAACAAACATTAGCAGGGCTAATTCAGCTTACTAACGATCCACGCTTCGCCTACGATGCTTATCGGCGTTTTATCCAATTATTCGGCAAAGTCGCCCTCAATATTGACGACGAGAAATTTGACATTCACTTTAACGCCATTAAACAACAAGCAGGCATTAATTCAGACGCCGCATTAAAAGCCGAACACTTAGAACAAATCAGCGAATTATTCCTAACTGTTATACAAGAAGAAACTGGCAAACCTTTTCCTGAAGATGTCTACGAGCAATTAGAACTATCAATCAAAGCGGTATTCCAATCATGGACAGGCAAACGCGCCGTTGATTATAGACATGAATTCAACATCACCCCCGACATGGCTAACGGCACCGCTGTTAATATTGTCACCATGGTTTTTGGCAATATGGGTGACGATTGTGCGACTGGTGTTGGCTTTACCCGCAACCCTGGTACCGGTAAAAATGAAATGTACGGGGAATATCTTGCTAACGCACAAGGTGAAGATGTAGTTGCTGGCATTCGCACCCCAAAAGCAGTGCATGAACTCAGCACAGAAATGCCTGACTTATATAAACAGTTAGTTGACTTGCGCAACAAACTAGAAAATCATTACCAAGAAGTACAAGATTACGAATATACCATTGAGCATGGCGTACTTTATTGCCTTCAAACGCGCAATGGAAAAATGAATGCGACCGCCATGGTCAGAACATCAGTAGAAATGTTTAACGAAGGCCTAATCAGCAAAGAGCAGGCACTATTACGCATAGACCCTGAATTATTGGAACAATTATTACACCCCCAACTCACGCCTAACCACAACATACCAGCCCTAGCTCGTGGTCTACCAGCATCTCCTGGAGCAGCTTGCGGAAAATGTGTTTTTGATGCTGACACAGCACAAAAACTCGGACAAGCTGGAGAAAAAGTTATATTGCTGCGCGAAGAAACCAAACCTGAAGATATTCATGGTTTTTTTGCTGCCCAAGGTATTTTAACTAGCCGTGGGGGTAAAACCTCTCACGCTGCTGTTGTTGCCAGAGGCATGGGTAAAGCCTGTGTTGCTGATGCTGAAGATATTGTCATCGATGTTAAGTTACGTCACGCAGTGGTTGGCGATGTGCATATCCGTGAAGGTGAAATCATCACTATAGATGGCAGTAGCGGTGACATCTATTTAGGTAGAATCCCCACCACCCCACCCGAATTTTCAGATGAACTGAAAACACTATTATCATGGGCTGACGAAATATCTGATCTACGCGTCTATGCCAATGTAGACACCCCTGAAAATGCGCTTATTGCTGTCGAGTATGGCGCCAAAGGTATCGGTTTATGCAGAACAGAACGCATGTTTAACGCGCCTGACAGACTACCGCTAGTCATCGACATGATCATCGCTGATAACAAAGAAGACCGAGAAACATCACTAGACAAGTTATTCCCCATTCAACGCGATGACTTTAAGCAGTTATTCGAAGCCATGTCACCCAACCCTGTCACTGTACGCCTACTAGACCCACCAATGCATGAATTTTTGCCTAGCGAAAATCAATTACAGGACGAGATTGAAGCACTAACCCAATATGCAACTATTATTAAGGCGCAACGCGTCACATTAGAATCTATTTCCAGCTCACTCCTACCCTCACCTTTTGATCAACTCAATGAAGAAACCATTAACGCGACCATTAGCAAAAAATCGCTCATGTTAAAAAAGGTCAGAGATTTATTTGAAGTTAATCCAATGCTTGGACACAGGGGTGTTAGACTCGGCATGAGCTACCCAGAAATTTATCGCATGCAAATACGTTCTATCCTTGAAGCCACTGCCTTATGCATAAAACAAGGCATTGCAATAGCACCTCAGATCATGGTGCCACAGGTTATAACTGCCCAAGAGCTTAAAAAAGTCAAAGAAATGGTAGTAGAAATCCAACAAGATGTTGAAAATCAATTTGGTATCAGCCTTAACTTTAAATTTGGTACGATGATTGAAACAGTTAGATCCTGCACCCGAGCAGGACAACTAGCTGAAATTGCAGAGTTCTTTTCTTTTGGCACTAATGACTTAACACAAGCTACCTTCTCATTTTCTAGAGAAGATGCCGAAAATAAATTCTTACCCTTATATAACGAATCAGAACTACTACAAGACAACCCTTTTGAGGTTTTAGATATTAAAGGTGTTGGGGAATTAATGAAGCTGACAGCCAAATTAGGCAGAGAATGCAGACCCGATCTCAGCATAGGCATTTGCGGTGAACAAGGCGGACATCCAAAATCAATCCGCTTCTGTCATGATATAAAACTCAACTATGTCTCATGCTCTGCGCCCAGAATCCCCATTGCCAGACTAGCAACAGCGAATGCTAAGTTATTAGAACATCACTAATATGACTATAAACTTATTGCAGGTTAAGCAATGGCACATTAATTTTACTATTTTCTGAAAGCCCTCTCCGAAGGGAGAGGGTTGGGTGAGGGGGAAATAAAATAGTCTTTTAGTCTTTGAAATACAGATAAAAAAGCTATCTATTTAAGCCCCCCCTCATCCAAACCCAACAAGGGAGGGCTTTTAAAAAATCACACCGAGGGCGGACACTCCTACAAAATAATACTACTTATTAAAAGTAGTTCCCGCAGTAGCAGGCAGTACTGGCATTGTTTGCTTAGGAAATTCACCTGTCAAAGCATCTAAAAAGGCAACAATATCTGCTATTTCAGCTTTAGACAAATCTTTACCCAACTGCAATTTAGCCATTAACTTAACAGCTTTATCTAAACTCTTAACACTACCGTTATGAAAATAAGGTGCAGTTAATGCAATATTACGCAATGTAGGCACTTTCCACATATGCTCATCAGCTTCCTTACCTGTTACTTCAGCTAAACCTTTATCATCTTTAAAACCATATTGCGCTTCAAAATAACCATTAGCTATTACAGGAAATTTTTGAAATGTACCCGGGCCATTAAAAGCAGGTCCACTATGACAACTAGTACAACCTAACTCGACAGCTTTGTTCATACCACGAATTTGTTGCTCAGTCATTGCTGACTTATTACCTTTAACATACTTATCATAAGCACTATTTGGTGTAATCAAAGTTCTTTCATAAGCCGCAATTGCTTTAGTTGCAGTATCTTTTGATATTGAATCCTTACCAAAAGCCTTATGAAATGCATGCTGATAACCTTCAATTGCTTTTAAACGAACAACTACGTCATCCCAGCTTTTCATACCCATTTCGATAGGGTTAGTCACAGGACCTGCCGCTTGATCTTCTAGGCTAGCTGCACGACCATCCCAAAACTGTACTTTATTAAATGCAGCATTCCAAACAGTTGGCGCACTACGACCACCAACCTGACCACCAACACCCACAGAACCCGCACGATTATCTTCACCACCTAACATAGTGTTATGACAAGAGGCACAAGAAACCGTACCCGAAGAAGACAAGCGAGGATCATGATAAAGCATTTTACCCAAAGCGACTTTTTCAGCCGTTGTGGGGTTATCAGAAGGTGCAGGCGCCTTTGTAGGCAATGCCTGAGCAAATACAACAGAAGCAGAACCAGCAAGTGCCAAAGCAGCTACTAGCGAACGAATTTTAAACATA
>DAOVVZ010000266.1:0-3792 GCA_030636915.1 Methylomarinum sp.
AAAAAACACCCCACGTGCTGTACTACTTTGTAAGATTTCTTTGTTACAAGACATGCCTGATTTCAGGCGATGCATGATATGGATGCCACTGTCTACGCCCATGCCCATTAATAAGGGGAGTGCAATAATATTGGCAAAGTTAAAGGTGTTGTTGAGTAAAACGTTAGTTGCACCTGTTAATAAACCCGCTAGCAATAAAGGGCCTATAACTAATAAAGTGCTTCTAAAGTCTCTTAGAATAATCAGTAATAGCAGAAAAATAGCGATAATAGCACCGGTAAAAGCCTGGATAAATGCGTTCACCACTGCTGTGCCAGATGCCTGATCTGCAACAGGTAATCCTGAAGAAGAGGGGGCAGCTGTTTGAACTTCTGCGACAAATTGTTTTAAATTTTCTAGTTTATTTTGGTCATGTTCAGGTGTAATGAGTATTTTATATAAGCCGTTAGGGCTAAGCCAATGGTTGCGAACATAGTTTGGTAAGTCAGCTAATTGATATGGTGTAGCAGTTAAACTGGTACGTAGGCGTCCCATGGTGTAAGGGAGTAGGCCTAAAATATTCTTTTCCAGTAATAAGTGAGGCGAATTATTTTCCTCATTATAAGTACTTAAAAATAACGTAATATTTTTCTGTAGCTGTTCCAATGTCGCTTTTGGCGCATTATTAGTATTTGACTGTAATGCTTGGGCGATACGGGTATTGAAGGCGGTTAAGGCTTCTTTGGGGTGAGTATCTGTCAACTCTTTATTAAATGTGTTGAGTTGGTTTCCCAAAATAAGTACTAGCTCATCAATGGTTTCTAGTTTCTGTTCTTGTTCTTTGGCGACAAGGTCTTTAAGAAATATAGTATTGTGAACGGATGGTAATTGTTCCAGCTGTTTTGCAAGTTTTTCGGCACTATCTATATCCGGTGCTAAAGCAGAGAGCGCAAAAGGTGAGTCTGTTTGTGAGGCAAGTAACTCTTTAATAGTGGAGACTGATTCACTATTGGGATCTCGCAAATTAATAGGGTTGGAATCAAAAACCAGTTGGGTCAATAATCCGCCTGATAATAAGGCAAAAACAATGGAGTAAATTCTGATGCGTTTGGCGTGACGAAAAGGCAGTGTTGCAAAGTCACCGATATTAAAACTGGAACGTATATGATTTACATTATTTACTTTAAATACGGTTAATAAAGCAGGTAATACTGTTAATGAAACGATCAAGCCAATCAGCATTCCTCCGCCTGAAATAATGCCGAGTTCAGATACACCAGAATAATCAGTGGGTATAAAAGCTAGAAATCCCATTGATGTGGTGAGGGCGCATAAAAAAATGGAAAACCCTACTGTATGTACGCTGTCACTAATGGCTTCACGGTTTTCCATGCCTTGTGCACGGCATTCTCTGAAGTGTAAGCATATGTGAATAGCATAATCGACACCCAATCCAATGTATAGCACTGCAAAAGCAATGGATATTAAATTTAGGTGGCCAATAGCAAGTGTTGCAAAGCCAGCAGTTAAAATAAGCCCAAGGATTAAAACAATAAAAGTGGCGATTAGCAGTTTAACTGAACGTAAGCCTAGCCATAAAGAGCCGCATACTAAGATTAAAGAGACAATGCCGGCAATTGCGGCACCTTCACTAACGCTTTCTAATTCTTCATGTTCAAGTGCTGTTTCACCAGTGATACGAATTCGGGTGCCCGGGTTATTTTGCATAATGCCATTAATTGTGGCTCTTGCAGCTGTTAGTGCAAGTTCAGCAGGCATAATTTCATCAAAGTTTAACTTAGGTCTGGCAATCACCAGTGTACGATTGCTTTCTGTGTTTAGCTTGTCAGCAGCAAGTAAATTTTGCCATGAAACAGCATAAGGTTGATCGTTGAGCTGGTGAGTAATGGCCTTATCGATAGAAAGTAATAATGGATTAAGATTCATCGGTAGCGATTTGTCAGTACTTTCTAGGGCTTGCGTAATAATGTCCAGCAATCCTTCTAGGTGATAGTTCTGTGCTAAATAACCAATAAAAGGTTGTGCGTCAGTTAATTTTTCACCTAAGTCTTCTAATTCTTGTTGATCAAGAAATAGTAATGCTTGTTGACTAAAAAAGTCATTTTCTGTTGGGATATAAACAGAAGAAAAGCTATCTGTTTGTACGCTTAATTTGTCGGCAAGCAGGTTGGCGGCTTGTGAAGTTTCTTCTGGTGTTAGTGCATCGACTACCAGAATGATAACGCCTGCATCCTGAGGAAATTCAGATTCTATACGCAGACGATTTTTCTGAAACGGCAGGTCAGGAGATAACATTTCAGCGGTATTGGTATTTACCCCAAGATTATTCGCCGTGTATTGTAAGCTTGCAGCACTTAACAAAACTGTTAATAGTATTAAAAGCCAGGGAAAACGAAGTACTAGCGCACCCCACCAGCATATAAATCGGTTAATCACTGAAGAAGAAGGTGCGTTCATTGCTGGGCCGTTTGTTGCTCAAAACCGGCTATTATATCAAGTTGTTTTGCAGCTAACTTTAATTTGTTTTTTGCGGCATTAAAATGTGAACCAAGTTTGATTAACCCTGGTAGTTCACTGGGGTGGGTAAGTAAAAACCAAAGTAGTTTGGGTAGAACAACATCACCTTCATTGTTTAAGGCGTAGCTAACTGCCTTGGGTAAACTCATGCTGACCGGATCTGCAATACAGCGTATGACTAAAGCAGGGTAATTGTTTTGCAGTGCGGTTTTTGCAACAGCAATGCTTTCCATATCCAGTGCTATGGCACCCGATTGTTGGTGAATTGTTTTTTTATCAATACTGTCGGCAACAATTGTGTTGCTTTCGGCTAATGTCCCTGTAATAGGGTTAAGAGCTGACAGCTGTTCAGTAATGTGCTTTAGCCAAGGGGAATCAATAGACAGCTGTTGTTTGTCTGCGCTCAGCAAATTGTCAGCTAAAACTAGATCGCCTGGTTTTAGATCTGGGTGTAATGCGGCTGCGCATCCCCAGCTTATCAGTCTATTTGCACCGTTATCAAGCAGTAATTCACTGGCTTTTGTCGCATTTTCTGGACCCGCACCAGAAAGTGCAAGCAGTGTATTGCCATTGATGGAAATACACTCACCTTTGTTGATTTTTTTGCTTGTTAGACTACTAACTTCATCGGGTAAAGCAATGATAATGCCAGTAATCACTTTGAAGAAAGCTCGTTGCGATAGCGAGCCAATGCCCAAAGTGGAAAGAACTTGTCATAACCGTGATATTTTAGGAAAAAGACTTTAGGGAAACCTGGGGCAGTAAAGCATTTATCATCCCAAACGCCATCCGCTTGCTGTTCGCGTAATATAAAGTCTATACCCGCTTTTACTTCTGGGCTGTTTGCTTCACCAGCTGCCATTAGGCCAATTACTGCCCAAGCCGTTTGAAATGAGGTGCTAAAGTGATATTTGCCACTATATTTTTCAATATCATAATAGCTTTTATTATCTTCGCCCCAGCCACCGTCTTCACGTTGAACTGATTTTAAATAGCTGACTGCTTTGGTGAATAATGGGTCTGTTTTTGCAATATTGGTTTGTTCCAGTCCTAATAAAACCGACCATGTGCCATAAATATAGTTGGTGCCCCAGCGGCCAAACCAAGAGCCATCTTGTTCTTGTTCGCTACGAATGTATTCAATTGTGCGTTCTAAGGCGGGTAAATATTCATCATGATCCTGTGCAACTTTCGCTAGTAACATGGCGCAGCGAGCACTAACATCTGCAGTCGGAGGGTCTAGCAATGCGCCGTGGTCTGCAAAAGGGATTTCAT
>DAOVVZ010000109.1:0-5770 GCA_030636915.1 Methylomarinum sp.
TAAAGTATCCCTTGATAGAGGTAAATCATGGATAAATAAAACAACAGGCTTAATATCTAAATCGAAAAACAGCCACCCAAAACTTATTACAAATAATAGCGATATTTTCTTGTCCTGGATGACTAAAGATAACGGTCAGCAAGTTATAAAGCTATAACGCTAATTCTTTTAATATTCAGTTTTTCTTCAAAAAAAAGTTCTACAAGGTCTACCACATACACCGTGGTAGACCAATGATCATTATCAACGTGACAAATTGTTTTCAGCTGCTTTAGCTACTCCTAAACAATTTTTTTAATTCTCATATCTGAGAATAAATTTATCATTTTAACAACAGCAAAAATAACTATGGCATAGATTAATGTAGCCGTTAAATAAGGCGGATAATATTGCATGACTCTTGTACTGTATTCAACCCAGTTTAGATCAGGAAATTTACCAGACAATAGATAAAAACTGCCATTTGAAATAACGAAAGCAACTGTTGTTGCAAGAAACAATATGCCAAATTGCGCCATCGACTCTGTACTGTTCAATGTTTTAAATCTTGCACAATACTGACCAGCAATCCACATACTTGCATAGGTTGGGATTAAAAAACCATAGGCCTGAGAAATGCAATAGTCGCTGACATTAAACTGGGTAATCGCAAGATAATCAATTAAGCCAGCTTCTACTAATAATAAGCCAAAAAACTTCCATCCCCCTACCCATAAACCCGCTAAAAAGAAAACCGCTAATGATGCATCAGGTAAGGAAATAGAGTCTCCAAAATGATGGAATCGAGTTGCCAACATTAAACCTATTAAAGCCAGTGGAGTTCTTATTTTTTTTAATGAAATATTCATATTTTATCTCTATTATTTAAATTATTTTGATACTAAAATGTGAAGCAAAGCTAAATCAATCGTCAACAAACAATAACCCAGATTATCTCTCCTCACCCAACCCTCTCGGCAATAGCTCCTCGACAACTGCTCCTGCGTCGTTCTACTACACGCCTTCCTTGGCGTTATGCATTGCTCGACTTACTTACATCCATCAAGAGATGGATTATTTGTTTCTGAAAAATCAATACTTATAATTTACTGAAACAAAAAAGTTTCTATCGGCCGTATTAAACCCTCTATTGGATTGATACTGGTCGTTCAACAAATTTTTAAGCTTCCCTTTAACCGTCCAGTTATTATTTACTTGATAAGCAGCTCGCATGTCCCAAACAACAGAGCCATGTAATTTTGTCGATCCGTCTAATCGATCACCGGCCACTAATAGAGATGAACCTAAATTTAGACGATCAAAAAACTCTCTGGAAATATCGACGCCTAAATGCAATTGAGCGCGGTCAGATAAGCGTTGGTTAGTCTCACGGTCTTTTGGACTTAAAACATCCCCATTTAAAGCGATATTCCAGGCATAAATTTGAGTTGAAATTTCCCCTTCAATTCCATCAATCTGAGCTTTGTTAACATTTTGAGGATGCCAAATACCTTTATTATCAGGCTCCCAGGCTATCAGATTATCAATATTAGTATGGTAGGCTCTCAACATCCACTGCCCCCAATCATGTCGTCCCTCTAGCCCTACTTCGAATGAGGTTGATTCTTCAGGTTTTAAATTAGGGTTACCTGAATTCGGCCAATACAAATCATTAAACGTAGGTGCTTTATAGCCACTACTAAAATTAGCCACAAAATCTATATCACTAACACCCAAACCTATTCTGAAACCAGAATTCCCTGTCAAATGGGAACCGAACTGCTCATCTTCATCACCTCTGATTGAGGCATTAAAATCAACCCAGTCAAACCATCGGCCGTAATATTCAGCAAAACCACCTATATCGTAACGATCTGTTTCAGCAAATGATTTATTGCTTTCCACATGATCATCTCTAAAGTCAGAACCAATAATAATTTCATGGTCAATACCCAGGTTTATTTTATTGGACAGGCTTACCATTCGACGACGTGTATTAAAAAAATCACCATCTGGCTGCTCACTCTCATCTCTGGACTCACCGAGCTTTATAACTGTAAGCCAATGATCAGATATCTGCATATTTGCTGATAAACCAATATTCTGGATCACAAAATCATTACGATCACTGCCCCAGTTATTATCAAATTCATTTTCACCTTGTGATCTAAGAGCAAACACCTCTGCACTATAGTTTTCATTGAATTGATAGCCAGTTCGGGCATTAAAGCTGGTATTTTCATAACCATCTCTGTCACTATCCTTAGCCTTAGAAGACGATGCATTAAAGCCAGCCGTCGTTATATGGGATGCGCCAAAAGCGTACCAGGCCTGTTTATATTTACCACTGACATTAGCACTGACACTAGCTGTATCATATGAACCACCCCCTGCATCAATCGATACAGTAGGTCTGTTATCTACTTTATGCTGGCCTTTTCTGGTAAAAATTTGAATAACACCACCAATCGCATCAGAACCATATAAGCTGGATTGCGAGCCTCTAACAATTTCTATGCGTTCTATTTGAGCTATCGGTAATGATGAAAAGGGAGCCGACCCCAGTGTGACTGAACCAATACGCACACCATCAACCAAGACTAATACATGGCCGCTACCTGTTCCGCGGACAAAAATACTGCTTGATTTACCAGGCCCACCACTTTCACTTACATCAATACCGGTCGCCTGTTTTAGTAATTCAGGCACACTTTGTACTTGTAAACGCTCGATATCTTGACGTGTAAAAACAGTACTCGCGGCAGATAAATGATCGATAGACTGAGCTGTTCTGGTTGCTGTTACGATGACTTTTGGAAGTTCCACAGTTTCTTCAGCTTGTACTTGTACTGTAAAACCAAGTGAAATAAGACTAAAAACTGATAAGGGGGGATATATAAATGCGTGCTTCATAATGTCCTCTGCACCACCCGTGCAAATAAGGTTAAGTTTGCAGGCGAGGACAAAAAACAAGAATAGATAGCACAGACCAACAGCTACCCATTCAGTAAGCAGCCCTCCGCTGCGCCGAATAAAACTTTCGGGCAGGTTTCCGGGCTTATAAGCGAACAATCAAATCTGTTACCTTCCCATATCATTGATACAGTGGTATTTAACAAATCTTTAACTTATCTACCGTTGCGGGGGCAGCGTCGGAATTGTTTAAAAAATTAAACGTACCGACTTCCCTTTTAACCCTCAAATATAAAATATTTTTGGGCACCAAAAAGTTGAAGGAGGGAATTATAGAGAGTTGTATTGGCAAAGCAAGCTTTATATTTTCTCATCAACGCTTTTGTCATATATAGTAAATAAAGATAAACATGCTCTATACAATTGAAATATAGATTATTTTTAGCATCATATGTACCGAATCAAACTTGATCAGACATATTTAATTGTAGCTTTGATTTTTACTGACAATATGGCGAACAGCAAAGTACTATCAAATTTTGACTCACTCAAAACGACCCGACCCAAAGGCCCCTGTCAGATAAACATTACACAGTGGATGTTGTGCCAATATTTTGAGCACACTGTCAACTGGGTGTTGGGGTTATGAAAAATGCAAGCCCCATACAAATGATTGATAAAGAAGGAACTTATTTAGCTGATTTTGTGACTTAGTTTGATTAAGTACAACGAATGATTAAGGCAAGTAGAAAAGATGAAAAAATTCATGCTGATACTTATCGTACTAACCTTTATTTTGGGCTGTGAAAACAACAAAGGTCAATATCGACACAATACCAACCACCATAAAGGCTCAGCAGAAAGCAAGCAAATGGTGGTTGGTGTTGTAAAGAATTCATTGAAACGCTGATCATTCAACAGAACGAACAAAGCGGTTGATAAATAAATCAGCTGATTCAGTTGATTCCAAAAATGTTTCAAATAATGACATGGCATCAGAGACAGAAATATAGGCAAATGCGCCATGGCCTTTTCTTATAAAAAAAACTTCGTGTAACTGTTCAATAAAATTAATGCGATTCTGGGCTAATTGTGTCATTTTATTTCCCCTTAAATTACATAGCTCTTGCTTTAGGAAAAACATCAATAAAATGGGAATACATCGTGTCCCCCTTTCAACTTCTAACAACTACTTAGACTAAAGTATTACCATCCTCGGTAGGTTTTTCCGCCATTTGAGTTTCACTTATATCCATACAATATATATGCCACAATCTTTTGACACCACCTTAATCCACTGTTATTTAAATAGTTTTTAATTCAACGCATCAGACTGTAAAAATTAATCTACATGAGCGTTTGTAAAAATTTATGACAAACGCTGGTAATTCTTCCTAAAAGTCAAAATATCTTATTGAATTTAATAGATAAACTATTAAGTTTACCTGCATAAATACTTATTTATGATGTCCAATTTATTGGCTAAAATTAATATTTTTAGGTTTTATTGTCCTCAATATAAAAGTTTCCAGCCCAATTGGCGTTAAGCAGACCCACATCCAATGTTGTGAATGAACAAAATCCTGACACTCAAAGTTTTGGGTTAGAATAGGGTTGCTTAAACCTGACTTTTTCTACTTTTGAATTCCCGTCATGTCGTATCAATGAAGTAAAGCTCTTAAATGGAAGTGAATGATACTGAGCGCTAACAAATAATAAATGCTGATTTAACAAACCAGGTGTTGAGTTTTTCCAATTTAGCTGAATGAAAAATACAACGGATAAGGAATTCGGCAAGCGATAAAAGCCGCATGACTTAATGCTCCGAGTTGCTTTAAATATCCTTATCACAACCTGTAATAACAAAAGGAGCTAGGTTTACCAGATCTGCAATAGAATCGAGGACAAGATCAGGCACTACTTCAGAGTTATCGGCATACTCCTTTCGATATTTGCCCGTCTTTACCAGAACCCCATTTAAACCGGCGAGCTGACCACCACCGATATCTGAATCAATATCATCTCCGATAATAGCAACTTCATTTGCTGAAAGTGACATGTCATTAAGAGCCATTTGAAAGAAATCAATGGAAGGTTTGCCGATTATTACTGCACTTTTGCCACTAGCATATTCCAGAGCAGCAATGAAGGCGCCAATATCCATTTGCAGCCCATGCTCTGTTTGCCAGAAACGGTTTTTATGAATGGCAATCAGCTCGGCTCCATTGACCAATAGATTAAAAACATCATTTAACATTTTATATGACCAGGCATCACCGATATCACCAATAATAACGAAATCAGCGTGTTTGACAGATTGTTTGAAAGTACTGAAATCGTGTTTTACATCATCTGCTAGCAACAAATAGCAAACTGGGTTGGCAACTTTCTGCAGGTAGATTTTAGCTGCTTGTGGAGCGCTGATAATCTCTTCAAGCTTGATATTAAAACCTAGTTTCTCCAGCTTTTGTTTTAAAGACTCTCTTGAAAGGGTACTGGTATTAGTAATAAAGCGACATTTTATAGCAGAGTTTCTAACAATATTTATTGCTTCTAATGCACCGTCAATTCTTTTTGATCCGACATAAAGCACACCGTCAAGATCGAATAATATACCTTTAATATGGCTTAGGTTATTCATATTAGTAATGCCCCATATAAGAAGGTTAAGGAATGGGAGTCGCACTTTTGCAAAATTATTGTCAGAATTGACACTCCCTACGACTTGCCTAAATCGGCCAAAATGGACGATCAAACACAATGTTTTGACTTAATCTTTTATGAGACTAATTAATTTCACTCTAATTCCATTTGTGCAGTCTGGCAATACTCGAAATATACTATGTACGGTTAAATTTTCGGTGTATGCTTAGGTTAA
>DAOVVZ010000103.1:0-5929 GCA_030636915.1 Methylomarinum sp.
ACTGGATCATGTTCCGGTACCAATATCCCTACAATGGCACGACCTGATTCATGATAAGCGGTCAGTTTTGTCCCTTTCTCATCCATAACCATGGAGTGTCTTTCGCCACCCCTAATTAACTTATCTTTTGCTTTTTCAAGATCAGACATACTTACTAAACGCTTATTTCCACGCGCTGCAAACAATGCCGCTTCATTAATTAAATTAGCTAAATCAGCACCTGAAAACCCTGGTGTTCCCTGTGCAATATATTTAACAATAACATCATCTGCTGCTGGGACTTTTTTCATGTGCACATTTAGAATCTGCTCCCTACCTTTAATATCTGGCAAGCCAACTGTCACCTGTCTATCAAAACGCCCTGGGCGCAATAAAGCACTATCGAGCACATCAGCACGGTTAGTCGCAGCAACAACAATAATACCTTCGTTACCTTCAAAACCATCCATTTCAACCAATAGTTGGTTTAATGTTTGCTCACGCTCATCATTACCACCACCCAAGCCAGCTCCACGAGAACGACCTACTGCATCGATTTCATCAATAAAGATAATACAAGGCGCATGTTTTTTGGCTTGTTCAAACATATCACGGACACGTGACGCACCTACACCCACGAACATTTCGACAAAATCCGAACCAGAAATTGTAAAGAAAGGCACTTTCGCTTCACCAGCAATAGCTCTAGCCAATAAGGTTTTACCTGTTCCTGGAGGTCCAACCATTAAAGCACCACGCGGTACACTACCGCCTAACTTTTGATATTTTGAAGGGTCTTTAAGGAAATCAACCATTTCCGCCACTTCTTCTTTGGCTTCATCGCAACCGGCAACATCAGCAAAAGTTACTTTATTTTGTTCGTGATCGAGCATACGCGCTTTACTTTTACCAAAGCCCATCGCTCCACCACGACCACCACCGCCGCCACCTTGCATTTGTCGCATGAAGAATATCCATACAGCAATTAACAACAAGATAGGACCAAATGACATTAACAATGTCATTAACATTGATGGCTCTTCAGGTGGTTGAGCTTTAATTTCAACAGCGTTTGCTAACAAGTCATCCACTAAATGAGGATCTTCAGGTGCATAGGTCTTAAATTTCTCCCCCGTTTGCATCTTTCCTTTAATGCTATGCTCATCAATAACCACTTGCTGAACCTGGCCGTCTTTTACCGAATCAAGAAATAGAAAATAAGATACTGAGCTATCACTTCGATTAGACCGTGTACCAAAATTATTAAAAACGGACATCAATACAACCGCAATGACCACCCACAAAATTATATTTTTTACCATATCGTTCAAGCCACACGCCCCAGGCCAATACGGCCCTCATTTTTAAAATACTGATTGATTATATCAAGATATCTCATCCGAATAACCGCAATTACTAAGATATATAGCTAAATTTTATTATTTAAACCCTTTAGCTAAAATATATACCTCTTTACTTCTAGCTCTTGATGACTTTGGCTTCCTTATCACCACACTAGAAAAAGACTCTGCCACTTGTTTTTTATACTCATCAAACCCCGCGCCCTGAAACATTTTGATCAAAAACACCCCACCTGTTGCTAAAACAGTTTGCGCAGTATCCAACGCCAGCTCAGCTAAATAGATCGATCTGGGCAAATCCATACCTTTATTACCACTCATATTAGGAGCCATATCTGACATCACCAGATCAACCGGTGCGCCATCCAAAACCCTATACAACTCATCCAGAACCTTATCTTCTCTGAAATCACCTTGTATAAAGTCTACCCCATCAATAGGATCAATTTCTAACAAATCCAAAGCTATAACTTTATTTTTTTTTCCTACAATCTTACGCGCATAATCTGACCAGCCGCCAGGTGCAGCGCCCAGATCAATAATATTCATCCCTGGCTTTATAATTTTATCCTTTTCCTGGATCTCAATTAATTTAAACGTAGACCGAGAACGATACCCCATTGCCTGGGCTTTTTTGACGTATTCATCATCAAAATGTTCCTGCATCCATTGATTACTGCTTTTGCTACGCGCCATATCGTTTGTAGTGTAAAATTATCATTTTTTTATTAAGTTAGGTAGTCGTGTGAATTCTGAAAAGAAAAAGCAATTTAAATCGCAAGCTCATTCATTAAAACCCGTCATTACAGTCGGTCAAGCAGGGTTAACAGAATCCGTACTAAAAGAGCTTGAAATAACACTGGATACTCACGAACTAATAAAAATAAAAATCCGTGCCGAAAAAGAAGAACGCGAGAAAATACGAGATCAGATTATCACTGAGTCAAAAGCAGAACTTATTCAGGCTATTGGTCAAATCATTGTGATTTATCGCAAAAAACCCAAGGTAGAAGTAAAACCAGCCGGCCCAAGACGAAGATAACAAACATTTCCCAGGCAATAGCTCCTGCATTGCTCTACTTACCTAGGAGGCTGCCCGAGAATAGAAACCGTAGCGAGGGAAAGCCCTTTTGAGTCAGTTTTTTTAAACATTTGAGGCGAATAGTTGCGCTCTTTAACGAAAATGTTCGGAAAAAATGGCCAAAAGGGATTTTTCCGTAGTAGGTTCTCTATTCTCGGACAGCCTCCTAGATCCATGTAGGTATCCAGCAGGGGCTTAAGAGCAGATGGGAATTATAATCAATTGCGAAATCAGCAATTAAAAATATAGACCCATCTTTTCCTTTCGTCTTGAGTCTGTTCTTATCAAATATACTGAATAGAAAGAATTTCGTATTCTTTGTTACCACCTGGCGTTTTAACCATAACAACATCCTCTACTTCCTTACCTATTAGCGCTCTTGCTATAGGAGAGCTTACCGAAATACGCCCTTCTTTAATGTCAGCCTCATCAACACCAACTATCTGGTAAACCGCCACATCCTCTGTATTAATATCTTCAATTTCAACTGTCGCACCAAAAATAACCCGGCCACCAGCATCTACCGTTGTAACATCAATAATTTGCGCATTAGATAATTTACCTTCTATATCAGATATCCGCCCTTCACAAAAACTTTGCTGTTCTTTTGCCGCATGATATTCAGCATTTTCCTTTAAATCGCCATGCGCTCTGGCTTCTGAAATTGCAGCAATAATCCTTGGTCTCACTACATTTTTTAATTCGTCTAGCTCTATCTGTAATTTATCAGCGCCTGTGACGGTAAGAGGTACCTTATCCACTTTAAACTCCAACTCTACTTAGTCCATTATCAAGGACAATCAAACAATAAAGGCTGACAATAAGCCAGCCTTCATTAACTATCAAAACTTAGTGAACAATAGTTCACGTCATTTTTAATTTAAACTACTATGTAAGTCTTGCAAGCAATTAACACTACCTGCATCCAACTCACCCAACGCATAACACGCTGCCTTTGCTCCAGCCATCGTGGTGTAATAAGTCACATGATGTTGCAATGCTTCTCTACGCATAGTAAATGAATCTTTAATTGATTTAACACCATCAGTAGTATTAATAATCAATTGAATTTGATCGTTTTTAATCATATCAACCGTATTTGGGCGACCTTCATTTACTTTAAAGGCAACTTCACAAGGAATACCCGCTTCTTTCAATACGGCTGCTGTTCCTTTAGTTGCAACGATCTCGTAGCTTTTTTCGATCAACATTTTTGCAATTTCAGGCAACTTTGGTCTATCAACTTCACGCACACTGATTAATACTTTACCTGTTGCACTTAAATCTACACCCGCTGCACGCTGTGCTTTAGCAAAAGCTTCTCCAAATGTTTTACCAACCCCCATTACTTCGCCAGTAGACTTCATTTCTGGCCCTAATAATGGATCAACACCTGGAAATTTAACAAATGGGAATACTGCTTCTTTAACTGAATAGTAATCAGGAATACGTTCTTTTGTATAACCTTGTTCTTTTAAAGAAATTCCAGCCATACATAATGCCGCAATCTTAGCTAAAGGATAACCCGTTGCTTTTGATACGAAAGGTGCTGTTCTTGATGCTCTTGGGTTTACTTCCAAAACATAAATAGTTTCACCTTGAATCGCAAACTGGGTATTCATTAAGCCACGTACACCCAGTGCTTTTGCCATTTTTGCCACTTGCTCACGCAATTGATCCTGCAAATGTTCTGCTAATTCATAAGGAGGAATTGAACAGGCCGAGTCACCAGAGTGAACCCCTGCTTGCTCGATATGCTCCATTAATCCGCCAATTAAGACAGTTTCGCCATCATAAATCGCATCAACATCCATTTCCACAGCGTCATCAAGAAAACGATCTAATAAAACAGGCGAATCATTAGATACTGAAACAGCCTCTTTCATGTATCGACGTAAACCTTCTTCATTAATCACGATTTCCATGGCACGCCCACCTAATACATAGGAAGGTCTTACCACTAATGGATAGCCTAGCTCTTTAGCCTGAACGACAGCTTGATCAACTGAACGTGCTGTCGCATTAGGTGGCTGCAACAAATCTAAACGTTCTAACAATTTTTGGAATCGTTCTCTATCTTCAGCCAAATCGATTGAATCTGGTGAAGTACCAATAATTGGCGCACCAGCGGCTTCTAATGCTCTCGCTAGTTTAAGTGGTGTTTGACCACCATATTGCACAATCACACCTTTTGGCTTTTCTAGGTGAATAATTTCAAGTACATCTTCAAATGTTAATGACTCAAAATATAAGCGATCTGAGGTATCAAAATCAGTAGAAACTGTTTCAGGGTTACAGTTAATCATAATGGTTTCAAAACCATTTTCACGCAATGCTAATGCCGCATGAACACAACAGTAATCAAACTCAATCCCTTGACCAATACGGTTAGGACCACCACCTAAAATGATTATTTTTTCTTTATCAGATACATTTGCTTCACACTCTTCCTCGTAGGTTGAGTATAAATAAGCGGTATCTGATGAAAACTCTGCCGCACAAGAATCTATTCGCTTATAAACAGGACGAATATTTTGTTTATGACGTATATTTCTTACTTCTGATTCTTTTGTATCTAACAAATAAGCTAAACGCTCATCGGAGAAACCTTTACGTTTTAAACGATATAACTCACCTTCATCTAAAGTCGCTAATGTTTTGCTTGATAATGATTTTTCAGTCAAAACCAAATCTTCAACTTGCGCTAAGAACCAAGGGTCAATTTTGCTGGCTTCATGCACATCATCAAAGCTCATACCACTTCTAAATGCATCTGCTACATACCATAGACGCTCTGGCCCTGGATGACGCATTTCACTTTGTAGTTTGTCTTGAATATCATCTTCAGCAAGATCAACTATTTCGTCTAAACCACTAACCCCAATTTCCAAACCTCTTAATGCTTTTTGCAAAGATTCTTGGAAAGTACGACCAATCGCCATCACTTCACCCACAGATTTCATCTGCGTGGTTAATCGATCATCTGCTTGTGGAAATTTTTCAAAAGTAAATCTTGGAACCTTAGTTACGACGTAATCTATTGTTGGCTCAAATGAAGCAGGGGTTGCACCACCTGTGATTTCATTTTTTAGCTCATCCAGTGTATAACCAATCGCAAGTTTTGCTGCAACTTTAGCAATAGGAAAACCTGTTGCTTTTGATGCCAATGCAGATGAACGCGAAACTCTTGGGTTCATCTCAATAACGATCATACGACCTGTATCTGGATTGATAGAAAACTGAACATTAGATCCTCCAGTATCAACACCAACTTCACGTAAGATTTTAAATGAAGCATCTCTCATGTTTTGGTACTCTTTGTCTGTAAGTGTCAGTGCAGGGGCAATAGTAATACTGTCTCCTGTATGTACACCCATAGGGTCAAAGTTTTCAATAGAACAGACGATAATACAATTATCCGCTTTATCACGAATAACTTCCATCTCGTACTCTTTCCATCCAAGTAATGACTCCATAATCTCAATTTCATTGATTGGTGATGCGTCTA
>DAOVVZ010000081.1:0-6251 GCA_030636915.1 Methylomarinum sp.
AAAAAGTTTTTTAAATTAACAGTAGGTTTAGTAATAATATCGACTGCTCCAGCACTCATTGCTTGCATCGTTACCTCTGCACCTTTGGCAGTGAGTGTTGAACAAATCACCACCGGCGTAGGATGCTCATGCATTAACTTTTTAAGGAATGTCACACCATCCATTCTAGGCATTTCAATATCCAGTACAATCACATCTGGCCAGTCTTGCTCCATTTTTTTTTGTGCAAAAATTGGATCAGGTGCTGATCCAATGACTTTAATACCAGCAATACTATTGAGCAATCCCGTTAACACTTGCCTCACAACAGCTGAATCATCAACTAAAAACACCCTTATATCTGCCATTTTCCTTGCCTTATAATTTCAAAACTAAGGAACGCGCACGGAATAAGTTCAGCAACTGGCGTAGGATTTTTATTCGTATTCAAGGCGTAGCAACAGGCGCATAGCTGGCTACGCAACTGTTGCTACAACGCAGAAGACGGATAAAAAGACAAGCGAGTTGTCGAAGTTATTTTGTGCACGCTCCTAACCACTTACCAAAAATCTGCCTGAGTCTTAGCATGCTCATGCTCATCAACACTTTTCTTCCAAAAGCTACGCTCTTCCTGTTTTAACTGGTTTATTTGATTGGGTTCAATTCTTTTTACATAAACTGAAAAGTCACTACCGACAAAATGAACATTTCGGCCAAAATTCCCTCCCATACAGCTACTAACCAAGGGAATTTTTTCTTGTATTAGAAAGGCCTTAATAAACTCAACATTAACGTCTCCAACTGTTTGTCGATTAACCTTATCCTCTCTTAAATGCAGAATATTAGCGCCACCAAAACATTTTGCCTTTAATTTAGGCTTGCTAGCTCCTTTTTTCATCATTTCATTAATTAGCAATTCCATTGCATACATACCATATCGCCCTTCTTCTGTTTCAATCAATGATATATTTTGTGCATGATGACGATAGGCTAATAAAAAATGGTTCATACCAATAACTTTATTGACTGGATCATATAAACAAGCGGCAACGCAGGAACCTAATAATGTTGAAATAACCTCCTGTTTTGAACTGACATAAAACTCACCAGGATCAATAATAATCCGCTGAGTATGTTTGAATGGCAATTGTTTCATCTCTTTATATAAATAGAAGGTTTTACCATCTCCAAATGATCAGTGACTCGATGTAAACTTTCTGAATGACTAATGAAAAAATACCCCCCTGGCTTTAATGCTGATGCAATCCGCTCTACAACATGTTTTTTAGTTTCCTGATCAAAATAAATTAAAACATTACGCAAAAAAATCACATCAAACTGCCCAATGATTTTAGGTAAAGGTTTCATTAAATTAACTTGCTCAAACCGAGTCCGTGCCCTTAACTTTTCATCAACACGAAAAAAACCTGCTTGAGAACGGACCCCTTTTAAACAATATTTATTCAGTAAAGCAGGGTCCATATGCTCCAACCTATCCATTAAATATACACCTTGGGTTGCTGCATCTAAGACCCGAGTACTCAAATCGGAACCAAAAACTTCCCACTGTCGCATCCCCAGTGTTTCAGCCATAACCATCGCTAAGGTATAAGCTTCTTCCCCTGTTGAACTAGCTGCACTCCAAATTCTAAATTTATCTCCACGCCAAGGTTTTAAAATAGTGTCTCTAAAAAACTCAAAATGCTTTGGCTCTCTAAAAAAATAAGTTTCATTGGTGGTCAAGATATCAACCATCATTTGAAATTCACCTGGATAATCACGACTGGTAGCTAACTGAAAATATTGGCTGTAATTAGATACCCCAAAATAAATTAAGCGCTTGGCTAAACGACTGGCCACCATTACATTCTTTTCTGGAGCTAAAGCAATCCCTGCATGATCGTAAATTAACCTGCGAAATAACTCGAACTCTTTAATTGTTATGGGAGAAATACTAATGTGCAAACCTCATATTTATCAGTAGGAAACATTATTTTTTTAGCCAATGACTTTAACCACTTTAATCCATTTACACCCTTTGTCAATATTCTATTAAACCAAGTGTTTTAGAGGGTTGAATTAATTTCAATAGAGTATTAATATGAATTTACGCAAATTTCCCACGAAAATAACATGGTGCAAATACAACAAGCCTCAACAGTTAATTCTAAAGGTGGCTTAATATCTTCCTACTCATTACCCGCCTTTCTTGGTTTATTTAGTGGATTAATTACTTGCTGGCGATATGATTTTAATATTATCAATATTATAGTCACTGTGTTTTTTACTTTTTTTGGTTTCATTATTGGTTACATCTTATTTAAGAAACATGAAAACAATATCGTAAATATAAATAGAAATTGGCAAGATGACGAAAACAGCAAACTAAATGATGTCAACGCTTATGCAACTGAACTTGAACGATTATTTGTAGAAGTTACACCTATCTTAATTCGTCAAGTGGTTACCTCTCGCCAACATACCGAGCAGGAAATAACTACCTTAACCAATCGTTTTGGCGAAATGGTCAACCAACTGGAACAACTGTTGTCTGGTACAGGAAATGGTAATCAAAGTACCAATATTGATGCTCTTTTTGATCAAAGCAAAGGTTCCTTAACTGGGGTACTAACCGCCCTCAATCAAATTCAGGAAGTTGAACACGAAGTCATTGATCAAGTGCGGGAATTATCCACCCATACTGAAAATCTTGACATTATGGCTCAGGAAGTTCGGAAGGTTGCTGAACAAATCAACCTACTTGCACTTAATGCGGCCATTGAAGCAGCACGTGCGGGTGAAAATGGTCGTGGATTTGCTGTGGTAGCGGATGAAGTTAGAAAGCTTGCTGGGTCTTCATCCGATACAGGCGAACGTATTAGCTCTACTGTTGATGAAATCAACTCAGCCATGAGTTCAACACTTAAAATGTCTGAGACATCTTCAAACACAGATGACGAAACGATTAATCAAGCTGAAAATTTAATTAATACCGTGCTTGAGGATTTAAAATCTACTCTTACAGTATTTAAAAATGATGCTGACTTGCTCAGAGACAATAGCGAACAAATACGAGATGAAATATTCTCGGTATTAACGGCTTTTCAGTTTCAAGACAGGGTTAGTCAAATGCTGGAACATGTTGAACAAAACCTTGCTAGCCTAAAAGGCACCGTTGATAAAACACGAGAAATGGGAAATGAACGGCATGCTGATATGATTAATGTTACTCAAACACTTTCAACCATGGAGCTTAGCTATACCATGCCAGAAGAACTACTTAATCATTTATCTAACTCATCAAAACGGGACCCCATCCATGATGCGAAAACCGATGATGACCTTACATTTTTTTAAAGATTCTAAGACAGGATAAAGGAAATGGCTAAAACCATAATGATTGTTGATGACTCCGCTTCTATAAGACAAGTTGTAGGTATTGCCCTTAAAAGCGCAGGCTATGATGTTCTTGAAGCCTGTGATGGTAAAGATGCACTCAGTAAACTCACCGGACAAAAAATTCATTTAATTATTACAGATGTAAATATGCCTAATATGGATGGCATTACCTTTGTTACTGAAGCAAAAAAGTTACCTCAATATAAATTTACGCCAATGATGATGTTAACTACCGAAGCAGCTGATGATAAAAAACAAGCAGGTAAAGCAGCAGGAGCAAAAGCCTGGTTAACAAAGCCTTTTCAACCACCGACTTTAATGGCAGCAGTTTCCAAACTTGTTTTACCCTAACGATAGATAACTAACTGTTTCTTTGATTTTAAATTTAGGAGAGCGTATGACTATCAAGGTAAAAGAAAAAGATGGCGTTACTCATATTGAGATCAAAGATGAAATGACTATCTACACGGCGCTTGAACAAAAAAAAGAATTATCGCAACATCTCAAAGCTGATCACGAGTTACAAATCGACCTATCAGAAGTTTCTGAAATAGATAGCGCAGGACTTCAAATCCTATTGTTTCTTAAACAAGAAGCATCTACAAAAAACATCCTATTAACCCTAGCTCATCATAGCCAATCAGTGATTGAAGTCTTCGAACTACTAAATCTCACTGCTCATTTTGGTGATCCTATTATTATCTCTGCTGACTGGAAATCATCATGAGTGAATTAGATGCTGCATTAGCAACCTTTGCCCAAGAAGCCGAAGAGCTATTAACCGAAATGGAAGATTCACTGCTTATCCTGGAAGACACGCCAGATGACAGTGAAACTATAAATAGTGTGTTTCGTGCTATGCACACTATAAAAGGCTCATCAGGTTTATTTGGATTTAATGACATTGTTGCCTTTACGCATGAAGCTGAAACCATATTAGATCAAGTAAGAAATGGCGAACGAGCAATTGATGCCGCCTTAATTTCAACCTTATTAAGCTGTAAAGATCACACCATTAAGTTACTTGAATTTTGTTTTGAAAGTCCAGACAGTGAATTATCTGAAAAGCTACAACAAACTGGTAATGAATTGATTGAGCAATTAACAGGTAAAACAACTGAAGAGCATTTACCTACAACGACTGATCAGCAATCGGTAGAAGTTGAATCTAAAGGCAATAAAATCTCCGCTGATAATTGGCTCATTTCTCTCGACTTTCAGCTAGATGCACTGCGTAACGGGATGGACCCTTTATCATTTATTCGTTACCTAAAGACACTAGGCGAAATTGAACAAATCATAACTAATACATCTGCATTACCTGCTGGCGACCAGATGGATCCGGAAAGTTGTTATTTACAATTTCAAATTCTATTTAAAAGTGATGCTGATAAACAGACAATAGAAGAAGTCTTTGAATTTGCTTCCGATGATTGCGATATAAAAATATTGCCACCAGACTCTAAAATAGAACATTACCTAAATCTACTAGACGAACAACCCGATACACAAATAGAGCTTTTAGGTGAAATGCTAGTTCAAACAGGAGCAATTACTGAGAATGACATAAAAAAAGCCCTGCAAAGCCAATCAATTACCAGCAAAAACACAGATGAAGAAACCAAAGCGTTAGGTGAAATCCTGGTTGAACAACAAGTGATACAGCAACCCGTTGTTGAACAAGCGCTTAAAAAACAAGAAAAAACCCGGCAAAAGGTTGCTACCGAGGCCAACTATATTCGGGTTGATTCCAATAAACTAGGACAACTGATTAATCTGGTCGGTGAATTAGTTATTTCCGGGGCTGCAATGAACTTGATGGTTGAGCGTCATGGTTTAGCTGATGTAGAAGAAGTAGCTAACAGTATGAACACGCTGGTTAGTGATATTAGGGATACCGCACTAGAATTAAGAATGGTTCAGATAGGCGAAACTTTTTCTCGTTTTCGCCGCGTAGTCAGAGACGTCAGTAAAGAACTCAATAAAGACATAGAACTCACTATTACAGGTGGTGAATCAGAGCTGGACAAAACAGTGGTTGAGAAAATGAATGATCCTCTCACGCATCTGATTCGTAATTCTCTTGATCATGGCATAGAAACACCTGAACAAAGACTACAAGCAGGTAAACCTGCTCAAGGTAATATTGCATTAAATGCATTCCATGAATCAGGTCACATTGTCATTCAGATCATTGATGATGGTGCCGGTTTAGATACTGAAAAGATTGTTGCTAAAGCCATAACTAACGGTTTAATAAGCAGCAGTGAAGACATGAGCCAACAAGAAATATTTAATCTTATTTTTGAAGCCGGTTTAAGCACTAAACAGCAAGCAAGCAATCTTTCCGGACGAGGGGTTGGCATGGACGTAGTAAAAAGAAATATTGAGGCTTTAAGAGGCTCAGTCAATATAGACAGTATTACTGGTAAAGGTACTACCATCACGATTCACTTACCACTAACCTTAGCTATCATTGATGGTTTCATGGTGAAAACTGAACAAGAACGATACATCATCCCGCTGAGCATGGTGGAAGAATGTGTGGAATTGGATAAAAAAGAATGTGAATTTGACGATATTCAACATTATGTCAATTTACGTGGAGAGGTCATGCCCTATCTCCGTTTAGGTGACTATTTTCATAACAGAAACAGTCATAATAAGACTGAACGAGAAAGCTTAGTCGTTGTCCGCTTTGGTCAAAACAAAGCTGGTTTTGTCGTTGACGAACTGTTGGGAGAGCATCAAACAGTTATAAAACCCTTAGGTAAAGTCTTTCAATCACTAAAAGGTATTACCGGAGCGACTGTTTTAGGTGATGGCAATATAGCCCTAATTCTTGATGTTCAGGGTTTGATACAACAAGCCAC
>DAOVVZ010000283.1:0-3663 GCA_030636915.1 Methylomarinum sp.
AAATTGCCGAAGACTTACTGGAAGCCATGGCGGAGTTATTTGGCTCATTAAAAGGTGGCCTAGGCATAGCGGTTACTCTGGTCGGTATGTTAATGGCTGCAAGCACTGGGATTGTTGGTGCTACGGTCGTTACCATGGGCTTATTATCTTTACCCACCATGTTACGCAATAACTATAGCCCTGCTATTGCCTGCGGAACGATTTGTGCATCCGGTACCTTAGGTCAGATTATTCCACCTTCTATCGTATTGGTGCTATTAGGTGATGTGATCTCCACCGCTTATCAGCAAGCACAGTTAGATATGGGCATTTTTTCTCCCGAAACAGTTTCAGTGGGTGATTTATTTGCCGGTGCCGTGTTACCCGGATTAGGTTTAGTCTTAATGTACCTGATCTATATTCTAATCACCGCATGGCTTTGCCCCGATGCTATGCCTGCTCCCGAAAAAAAAACCAGAGAACCTGGCTTTTACTTTCGTATATTAAAAAGTATGGCCGCGCCTTTATTGCTTATTTTTTCAGTACTAGGTTCTATTATGGGAGGCATGGCAACGCCAACAGAAGCTGCGGCTGTCGGAGCAACAGGCGCAATACTATTAGCATTAATTAAAAAACGCTTAGATCTAAGCAATTTACGCGAAGTTATGCAAAACACTACTCAAGTGACCAGCATGGTATTTATGATCTTAATTGGTGCCGCTTTATTTTCTCTGGTGTTTAGAGGTTTTGAAGGTGATGAATTAATCATTGAATTATTATCTGATTTACCAGGCGGTAAATTTGGTGCCATGTTCTTCGTGATGCTGATCATGTTTTTACTAGGCTTTGTATTAGATTTTATTGAAATCACCTTTGTGGTTGTACCCATTGTTGGCCCTATTTTATTAGCGATGGGCATAGATCCGGTATGGCTGGGGATAATGATAGCGATTAATCTGCAAACCTCATTTTTAACACCGCCCTTTGGTTTTGCCTTGTTTTATTTACGCGGTGTTGCACCCAAAGAAATTACTACGGGTCAAATTTACAAAGGAGTAATGCCTTTTATTGCAATTCAGCTTATCATGCTGGCTATTCTTGCTTTTTGGCCACAATTGGCGACTTGGCTACCTTCTGTTGTTTATTCTGACCTGTAACTGACGAATGAAAAAACTACTATTTTTACTACTTACACTTAACCTACAAGCCTGTGGACAAATCGGCCCGCTTTATCACCCTGATGAAAAAGCACCTATTTATGTACCCGAAGAAGAATTATAGAAATGGATTATTTTAATTACCAAGAAAACAAATTATTTGCAGAAGATGTTGCTGTTGACGCGATTGTCGCTGAACAGGGTTCGCCTTGTTACATCTATTCACGCGCCACCTTTGAAAAACATTGGAATGCCTTTGACCAGGCCTTTGGTGAACATCCACATTTAATTTGTTATGCCGTTAAAGCCAATTCCAATATAGCCATTCTTAATGTCCTGGCACGTTTAGGTTCTGGGTTTGATATTGTCTCTTTGGGCGAACTTGAGCGTGTTTTAGCCGCAGGCGGCGACCCCAAGAAAATTGTTTTTTCTGGCGTGGGTAAACGTGAAGACGAAATTATTGCCGCTCTTAAAATAGGCATTCGCTGTTTTAATATAGAAGTGAGTGGCGAATTAGATCGAATCAACCAGTTGGCCGGTGAGTTAGGTGTTGTTGCACCGGTGTCATTTCGGGTTAACCCAAACGTAGATGCTAACACGCACCCTTATATATCAACTGGACTGAAAGAAAATAAATTTGGTATTGATATAGAACTAGCGCATGCCGAATACTGTCGTGCTGCCAAAATGGAGCATATTAATATTATTGGTATTGATTGTCACATAGGCTCACAACTCACCGAGACTTCACCTTTTTTGGCTGCATTTGATAAAGTAATGAATTTGGTTGATGCCTTAAAAAAAGATGGCATTAATCTACATCACTTAGATTTAGGAGGTGGCCTGGGTATTCGATATAAAGATGAACTACCGCCTGAACCCGCTGAATATGTTGCCGCTATTTTAGAGCGTTTAGGTGATAGTGATTATGAAATTGCCTTAGAACCTGGCCGGGCAATCGCCGGTAATTCGGGAATTTTAGTGACTCGAGTAGAGTACTTAAAACCTACCGAATTTAAAAACTTTGCCATTGTTGATGCGGCAATGAATGATTTGGTACGTCCTTCTTTATACAGTGCATGGCAAGATATTGTGCCGGTTAATAAAGACAGTTCAGCAGATATAATGACTTGGGATATTGTTGGCCCGGTTTGTGAGACAGGGGATTTTTTAGGTAAGGACAGAGAACTTAAACTATCAGCTGATGATTTATTAGCGGTACGCTCATCGGGAGCCTATGGCTTTACCATGAGTTCTAACTATAATTCCAGACCTCGTGTAGCAGAAGTAATGGTAGATGGTGACAAGGTTCATGTTATTCGTGAGCGTGAATCTATTCCTCAACTTTGGGCTGGAGAAAAGTTGTTGCCGTAGAAAACTATTGATTTGGCTTTGTCATCGTTAAATGTGGATTTTTAATAGGCACAGTTAGCTCTTAAGTCCTCTCCTGCTGGAGAGGGCTTTTAGAGCGACTTCAACATTTAACGGTAACCACATTTTGATTTAAACCTCATGTAGCTCCATGAAGTTTACGAAATGCGGGAAAGTAGCGCGCCATCCTCCCGTATTACGCAGAGCTGCATACGGGCTTTATACTTTAAGTGAGTTGGCTTTAGATTGTACGTAATCAGGAATTTTTTCCTTTGCGGCTTAGTGAGAGAAATAATAAACAAGAGCTGGCTATAGCCCGCCATACCATTATGATTAAATTCACCAAAATGCACGGCCTAGGTAATGACTTTGTTGTTATCGATGCGATTAACCAAGCCATTACTTTAACCTCAGCGCAAATCAAGTTTATTGCCGATAGGAATTTTGGTGTGGGTTGTGATCAATTATTATTAGTTGAAAAACCAGTTAGTGATAATGCCGACTTTAAATACCGTATATTTAATGCTGACGGCAGCGAAGTCGCTCAATGCGGTAATGGTGCCAGGTGTTTTGCACGTTTTGTCCGCGATAAAAAACTCTCAAACAAAGATCAAATTCGAGTAGATACCGACTCTGGTCAGTTATTACTTAACTTTGATCAAGATGGTTTAATCACTGTTAATATGGGAATTCCTAGACATGCCCCTGCACAAATTCCTTTAAATACAGTAGAGGAATCTCTATTTTATACCGTAGCGGTTGATAACACAGAAAAAGCCTTTGGCGCTGTTTCTATGGGCAACCCTCATGCTGTTATACAAGTTAACGATATAAACACTGCCCCCGTTGCCAAATTGGGGGCAGCATTAGAAAGCCATGCTTTTTTTCCAGAAAGAGCTAATATTGGTTTTATGCAAATAATTAATCGACAACAGATTAAACTACGGGTTTATGAACGCGGTGCTGCTGAAACATTAGCTTGTGGCAGTGGCGCGTGCGCTGCAGTAGTGATTGGAATAGAACAAAACCTACTTGACCAAACGGATATCAAAGTGGAATTGCCTGGTGGTGAGTTATTAATCAATTGGGCTGGCCGAGGGCAACCGGTATTTATGAAAGGACCAGCCATTTCAGTTTTTGAAGGACAGATACAATT
>DAOVVZ010000376.1:0-2982 GCA_030636915.1 Methylomarinum sp.
ATGAAATCATTAACGTGTAAACCTTTAATTTTATGCGACCACCAGAAAACCGTGACCTTTCCCCATTCTGTCAAAATGGCAGGGTGATGGTTTTCATCATCCGCAAGCGTAGCCACTTTTTGGGTAAATGCGACAGCGCCCGAAAAACTGTTAAATAGAAAAATTCGTTTTAACTGTTTAACTTGATCCACCGTAATAATTTCCCAATTTGGTAATTGCAGCATAAATTCATTAATTTCTTCTTCTGTCGCTAGAGGTGCTCCCACCCTACAAGCAACACAATTTTTTCTGGTTAATTGATTCACCAAACTCTCCAGTTTATTTGCAAAAGTGTTATTCCGTTGTAATTGCTCTTCAATACTATGATGAATACCTATAATACCAATCACAATTCCTAGGTAGGGTGGGCAAAGGAGGAACGACGTGCCCATCTTGCTTTATAACAATAATGATGGGCACGGGATAAAGCCCCTTTGCCCATCCTACTTGACTGTTTTAGTAACTGATTAGAGTTAGTATTTATTGGGATTGGTATAAGTAGGTGCTTCCAGGGTCATTTTTAATATCAAAGGTTTTAGTTTCACTTAATTTCTTTTTGACAGCCTTCATTACGACATGTTCAATTTAACGTTGTGAGGTAAGTCTAAAGATCTACACTTTCAAGGCCTTATTTGTTGCACTAGTAATTTTGAGTGTTGCAAGTTAAGGATACAGAAGATAATCTAAGCTGTTCTGGTCGATAATTTAATAAGAAGGCTCAAATGAAGAAAATCACTCTTATGTCTCTAAGCGTGAGTATAGTTGTCTCAGTGTTTCCGACCATTACACCGGCAGAAACAAGAATAACCAACGCCATTATTATCAATACAACAAATAGTAAAGATAATTCGACAATGGCTATCGGAAAAGATAATACAGTCTCTACTGGTTCGATAAACCTAAAAGATTCAAGCATTAAAAAATCGATTATTACTAATAAGTCGGATAATAAAGGAAATAGTACCATTGCTATTGGACGAGGCAACATGGCCGCAACAGGGTCTATTAGTACTAATAGAACTAAAATAGAAAAGTCAGTCATTCGTAATGGTTCTATTAATAAAGAAAACTCAACATCGACTAAAGGCCAAAACAACTCTACCTCTGCTGGCTCAATTACTATGGAATAAGTGTGCTTACGTCCTAAATTCTGTTAACGAAAAGAGTCTCTTGGTTTAAAGAGAGGTGGGAAGATGCAAAGAAAGTAGCACTTTATATAATGGTTAATATTGTAAGGGATAAGCCGGTAACATGGCTAAAGGTTGAGGTTAACCTTGGGGTGGTTGTGTTAGCCTTAAGATTGTTTGTGTGGTTTGAAAGAAGCTTCAGAATTGACTGATGACAATGAGGGAGCTTCTGTAGGGATGTATTGATGATGTTATTTTTAGTGACCTAAAAAAAGGGGGAGGGCTTGTGATCAAATCTATCTTAGAGAGCTCAGAAATCAGCCCTTTATTTCAGTAACAATAATATCAATGCCATTTTGTTTTAAGCGTTTTTTTATCACAGAAACGCTGGATGAGTTTGAATAAGGCCCTAATTTAACTCGATTCCAAATAACATTGCCTACTTTGGCTTTTTCAACTCTTGATTCAATTCCCATTAAGGCTAAGCGCGCTCTTAACTTATCAGCTTCAGAAAATTGTCTAAAAGACCCTGCTTGCATCAGGTACTTGCTTGATTTTTTCTCTTTGCCAAATTGTTCTTCTCTGCTGCGAGTGTCTATTTCATAGTCAGGAACCACAACTTCTGTTTCAGGCAAAATGGTGTAAAAATCAAAACGGGGCTCTTCTGGTTTTTTATTTTTCTGTTTGGGTGTTGTCTTGGCTTTTTTAGCTGTCTTTTTGGTGGTTGAAATTGTTTTGGTTTGTTCCGCGCTTTTTTCTTCAGGTGCTGAGCTTTGTAAAAAGACTAAAAAGCCTATAAAGAGAGCAATCAAGCAAATAACTAAGCCCCATTTCCACCAAGCAACAGTGGCCTGGGATTGTTTGGCTGGTCTTTTCCGTTGATTTGCTCTGTCTTTATAGTCTCTAGCCATTACATCGACTCTGGTGTGTTGATATTAAGCAGGGATAAGCCATTTGCTAGTACTTGTTTACTTGCACAAATGAGATTTAACCGAGCATTTCGTATTGCGACATCATCAATTAGGAATTGATGGGCGTTGTAATAAGCGTGGAAATTATTGGCTAATTCACGAAGATATTGGATTAATTGGTGAGGCTCATGTTGTAATGCGGCTCGTTCAAGGATTTCCGGGTACTTGGATAGTGTGGTTATTAGCGTTGATTCATGTGTTTCGGTCAGTTTATCAAGGTGTTCCATGCCTAAATGAAGATCTCTTTGTAAACCTTTTTCATCCAGTTGGCGTAACACGCTGCAAACGCGCGCATGTGCGTACTGCACATAAAACACAGGGTTTTCATTGGTTTTTGATGTGGCCAGTTTTAAATCAAAATCCATATGTTGATCGGACTTGCGCATCACATAAAAGAAACGAGCAGCATCTTTACCGACTTCACTACGTAATTGACGTAAAGTGACAAATTCACCTGAACGAGTGGACATTGGCAGTTTTTCTGCGCCTCGATAGAGTATAGCAAATTGCACGAGAAGTACTTTTAGTTTAGATTCATCTGCACCTAAGGCTTGCATTGCTGCTCTAACACGAGGGATATACCCATGGTGATCAGATCCCCAGATATTAATGATTTGCTCAAAACCACGGTCTAGCTTATTCATGTGATAAGCAATGTCAGAGGCAAAGTAGGTTGATTGTCCGTTGTCCCTTACCACTACACGGTCTTTATCATCCCCTAAGCGGCTGGATGCAAACCAGGTTGCGCCATCTTTTATATAAAGATGGCCGGAATCATCCAAACGTTTTAGAGCTTCTTTGATTGAACCGTCTTCCATTAGCGCGCGTTCTGAAAACCATTCTTG
>DAOVVZ010000013.1:0-10800 GCA_030636915.1 Methylomarinum sp.
ATCGAGCTGCTTGCTTAAGGCTTTAAGACCCTCTATTTTTGCCATAAATATGGATCTCTTTATCCATTTCGTTGTAATTTACAACGCCTTCAACATCATAATATTTAGACTTATATAAAACACGCATTTTTTCACTAATATTTTTAGTTGCTGAATCATAACGAACTTTAAAAACAACTGAATGCTCATTAAATTCCTGAAATTTATTGAAATTTTCTTTGCCAATAGTGGTCATTATATCACAACGGCGAGTTGCATAAGTTGTAAAGGTTTCGATTGGCTCCCCGTATGAGTTTTGGGTTCGAGTTGGCTCTTCGATTATAATTTTATGCCGTAAACGGCGTACTACATTATTCTTGCGGACCATAATAATCTCTCTGCAATATCTTTCATGCATTCATCAGAATCATAGATATAAGCGCAATATGCCTTAATGCCTTCTTTGAGTTGATTAGGTACAGAATCTTGATCGGCATAGCCTGCAGTCATTCTAATCTTAACCGCATTAGGTTTTACAGCAACAGAAGGCCATCCGGTAATTGTTCTTAATCTACCCTCTATTTTTGTAATATCAGCATAGTAATCTGTATTTTCAACAAGTGTTTGGGTCGCAACAGGGGAAGCTGTGTCCTCATACTTAACTGTATCTACTGAGATAATAGGCCAAACGTCCAAACTAAATTGTGTTGCAGGCCATTGATCAAAACTTAATTCGACAATCTGAGACATTATCTTAAGGCTTAAATAATCCTCTGCAAACATTCTGGCTGCGCGAATAATACCCCAAATGCGTTCATCTTCGTCGTCGTCCTCGACTCTTAACGCTATTTTTGCCTCGTCTAGAGTGATTGGTTCATCGGCTGGCTCTGTTATAACTGTAAGTGTGTGCATAATTCTCCAGACTCTATTTCGTCATATCGCCAATCAGTATAAGCGAGTAATTCTAACCAATTTGGTTGGCTCATAATACTATCCGGACTTTTACATTCAATTTCTAATCCTTCCAGACCAGCTGTAATCAATGCAGTTGTATTATATCCGATAGCTCTAGCATGTCGATGTAAACAGTCAAGCAGTTGTTCTGAATTGGACTCTCGTTCCGGATGTAAACGGATTGTATCAGCCTGTTCCACTGGGCCGTAGTAATCTGCGAGAAATACGCTTCCTCTTCCATTATTTCCAGTTTTCGGTTCAGGAGCTTTACGTCCATTACCAATTCTAAATATTTTTCGGCCATTTTTTATCCATCCCACTGATACCCAATCCATCGAATGCCATTTTTCCGGTTTTTCTTGATGCCATAATGCTCTATCTATCATCATGACTTTTGGATGGTCTTCCCATTGCCTAAGTGCGTAATGAGGGCCTGATACAATATGTATATCGGCCTCTTTTGTAATGCTTGATGTAACTCTTAAGCGGATTCCATGCTTTTTAAATCCTTCTTTGAGCCATTGCGCGTGTTCAAGCTGATGAGGTTGTGCAAAGTTGCAGTGAAAGGTAATATCCATTCGTCTTTTACCTCATGCGGATCAGGAAGCCCATGGAAACACATAATATTAAGCCAATCAGGAATATTTTCGCGGCAATGGTACTTATAGCTTCCGATATTAGGTATTTTTTGCCAATCATCGCCTAATAATTCCCATAAAAACTCTTGATCACCCCAAAGACGTTTAGAATCTTTTTCATAATCAAACTTTACGAAGGGTAAGTGCCAGTGACCAGGCCAACACATCACAGAAGATTGTATACCACCATGTCCTGATTGCGCCCAATTCGCTGGTGCTGAGAATTTATCGGTATAATCGACTAAATAATCAATATTTTTAGTAATTACAACATCTAAATCAAGATAAATGCTTTTCCCTGTTGCCATACCAGGTGCGAATAGATTTAGCTTAGACCACCACCCAGGGTAATTTTCGCAAGGTTTTATGGTCGTAATACCCGGCAAATCATGCTCTGTGATGCATATGAACTTATGATCAACGGTTAAATACTTATTTACCGCCTCTTTTAAGGCATAAACATAGCCTGTATTATACTTATCGCCGGTGCAGACACAAAAAACAGTGATCATAATTCAATTAGTTTAATAGTTCCGAGCAATTCGCCATTATCAAGGCACTCGATATAGTCCATTAATATCTCTTTGGGCTGGTCCTTATGATAACGCTCAACATCAGTCATCATTAAATATTTAGCACCGCTTTTTTTCAGGTTTTCGATGGCTTTTTTACAGTGTGCTTTCGGCATATGGTTTAAAACCCAAAAACATATGATTAAATCTACTTTTGGCGGTACTTTTTTAAGTAAATCAAACGATCTAACCTCCGGATGACGTGGAACCAAGTCAAAAGCTTGGTAATCAATATCTCCGAGGTCTATATGCTTAATCCAATTTAGATCACCCGCGCCAATATCGGCAATAGACTTAATATTATACTTTTCTAATATAATGGGTATCCATTCACGTTGTTTTTTAGTGCTTTTTAGTTTTGAACCATATCCGCAGGGCGTTTCAGGTAACCCACCATGCCAGCCTTTCTTATATTTAGCTTTTTCAGTTATTATCCCGCTCATCTGGCTCTCATTTGGTTGTAGAACATGGTTTCAGATTCAGGCATCACAAAATCGTTATGAGCCACCTTCTTAAGTCTTACACATAAATTTCTATTTGGATGCTCACGGCCAATATCCATATATTCGATTTCATAGCCATTTTTAGCGAATTGTTCGAAAAATTCTCGCCTTGGATAGTGCTCACCATGCCACCACCAATCCCCTTCTAAAGGAGTAAGGGAGGCTATAACGCCGCCTATCTTGGTTAAATTGTGGATGTTCTCCCAAACGGCTTTTTGGTCACTAACATGCTCTGTCGTGCCTATATTCGTGACCATATCAAAGGGTTCAAGGTCAATCGGCTTTCTTAAATCTAATTTTAAAGCGCCATCCTCACCATTCCAATCAATCGAAGTATGATCAATTCCGACAGATTCAAAAAAAGTCTTATAAACACCGTTCGCGTTCTTTTTATTACCTAATTCCAGCATTCTGCCTTCAATTAAAGGCCAGATTATAATTTGCTCATCTTCTGGAACCGGATTATTTATATTCGTCATATATTTTCAAAGCTTCTTTGTTTGGGTGATCGAAAAACCAAGGCTGTGTTGCCAAATTAGTGAAATGGAGCAACTTCATACCAGGTACTACCTCATCTTTAATATTCCACTCAATAGGTATAATTGGCTCAAGTGGCAAAAGGTGATGCTCTCGTTTATTGCTGCAAGTATGATCGCAATCTATCACGGAAACTTCTGTGGAGCCATCTTGCATGCAAACAAACTTTCCTGGCCGATGATAAGCCCATAATTCTGCAATATCACCCAAAACAATCATATCAACATCTAAATAGATGCCTTTTTTTATCCCATATCGAACATTAGTAAATCCAGTACAACCACTTTCGGTTTCAGGGTAAAGATGAGTTATTTGAACATCAACATTAGTATTTTTTAATATACTATTAGCAGTCATACCCTCCATTTCTTTAAATCTTTCAGAAATGCCGATATAAACCGGTATCATTTAAAAATGTTCTTCATTATTAATGCTTGTTTCATTATTTATTGGTTTTGCAATCATATCTAGCTCAACATTAATAAAAGTTAATTCAGCTTTAATAAGCCCGTCATTTGGCTCTATTGGGTGAATAATTATTTTTGTAATATCATCAATCGGAGTATTAGCTATAAAAACTTTTGTTCCTTCGGGCGTTCCATCAGATATAATTTTCATTTAATGTAATCCTCAAGATTTCCCATGGGAAAATGGGTTAATGCGCTATTCGGAGTGCAATTAATTATCTCAATATTATAATCAGCCGGATTAATTGTTTCCATTTCTTTAATTAACCCTGAAATCTCACCATTTTCGCCAAGATTCTTAGTAAAATGCTGCATAGGCTTTGCATACTCACCAAAATAATGACGTTTTCCATTTTTAGGAAAGCGCATATCCCAACCGATTAATAACATCTTTGTGATGCCGTAATGTAGGGCAATGTTTAGGATAATAGGTCCACTTCCATGGTGATGATGGATATAAGCCGGATTAGTGGATAATCCAGGTTCGTTTCGCTCCTCAATGTAGTTAATGCCATACTTTTCAGCTGATGGTTTGTAAGGTGTCCACTTATCACACCGTAAATCTTTAATATCTTCCCAGTAATAATCCCAAAACTCTTTGTTAGTCGCTGCTAACACGTCTAAATCAAATTCGAATGCCCGATTGCAGCCGAATTTCTTTAGATGGCTAACTTTTTCTATTTGTTCAAGCGTTAATGATGGGCCAGTACCGATTATCGCAGCTATCATGTCGAAAGATGAATGAAATCAATATTATCTCCATCCGTAATAATTATATTTAAACCTAAAATAGTTTTCAGCTTCATTTCAGTTTGCTTAACATATAATTGTCTAAAATATTTAATTGCCGCTCTAGTTAAGTGAATGTTGGCTGGTTTTTGGCCTGTCTCACACCTAAATAAATGAATTCTATCTTCAATTTCGTCAAGCAGGCTCATAACTTATCTCCCGTAATAAGTTAAAACTTTCTCTAACAAAGGGAAAATACATTTGTATAATATTGGATAAACAATAAGATAATAAGATATTGCGCCAAATAACGCGCCAAATAATATCGCTAGAATGTCATACATACCCGCCTCCCGTAACAGCCCCGATTAGAAGTGATTGACAGGCGGCTCGGGAAAGCCGCTTTTCGGTAATTAGCCTAGTCCTAATTAAATTAGCACTTCATCTATTAAATGTCTAGGAAAATGTTCTAATGCGCTTTGTCTTGAGCAATTAATTATCTCGATTCCGTATTTTTTAGGGTCAATCGTCTCGAATGATTTCATAAACGACTGATAAGGGCTGCCGTTATTCAGATTTTTAGGATGTTTTCCGAAATAATGTGATCCAAACATATCAAAACCGAGTAAAAGTATCGTTTTAGCGCCTAATAAATAAGCTAAATTGACCGCCTGGTAGCCTGAATTGCCGCCATAATGGATGCAATCTTTGCCTAATCCATCTCCGTTTTTTGAATCAATGCGGGTTAAATCATAGTCTTTATTCGGGTTTGTGTCCTGAGATGCATCATTTATCGTATAAGATTGGCCTTTAAAGCTTTTCTTAACGTACTGGTAGTACTCATCCCACCATTTAAAGTCACAAGCGTAATGGAAAGGTGCATCTTTGCATCGTTCCCAGGCATTGTTGACCGTTATGACTTGCGTTTTTTCGTGCGCTTTTTCGATGTCTTCTTGCCGGAGGCTTTGTCCTGTGGCGATGACTGTGAAGATAGGGGCTTTTTTACAGCCTCCACCTCAACAACTTTAGTTTTATAAGCATCTTTATCCATGAGTTCTGCTGCACCCGCTTCGATAAGATGATTTAGAAATTCTTTTGAATGTGTTTTATCCGTCAATACTTGGCCGTTATCGAATGAGCCAAAAGCAGTAATTGGGTTGCCTAATACTTTAATCTTCATATAAAAAATGGGGCTATTACTAGCCCCAATCCTATTACAACGAGCCTGTGATGAATGCAGCTGGACGATATACAACTAAAGCGATCCGTTCTTCCGCTAAAATAGTTATCATATTCTTCACAAA
Source organism: Methylomarinum sp. (assembly GCA_030636915.1). Lineage (GTDB taxonomy): Bacteria > Pseudomonadota > Gammaproteobacteria > Methylococcales > Methylomonadaceae > QPIN01. The sequence continues at coordinate 5,684 of DAOVVZ010000013.1, forward strand.
GTTATCACTGTTCTCACGGCTAACTTCAACAGTCGCCTGCATACGGTCTTTAATCTCCGCACCCATATCAAACGCACCTAACAGGAATGTACCTGCTGAAATAGAGTTTGAAAGGATAACAGGAAGACCCCATAAGCGAGGTGCTGACATTTCACGCGGGTTGCCAACAACATAACGCTCATCAGTTGCAGTGCTGCCCACTTTCTTAACATCAATGTCATACCAATCCTGCGGATTAAGTACAATATTAGTCGGGAAGTATTCAGACAATTGAGCTTGCTTGATTGCTTCGCGGATAATATCCATTTCATTGGTTAATTGTGGAGATTGCACAGTGTAGGCGGTAGCTTGCGTGATTAATCCGTTTAATTGACCATTTGCACCCGTACCTGAAAGCAATTGAGTTTCTTCTTTCAGTTTTAAGCCATAAGTCAATCGACCAGAGATATAACCTTGTAATTGCGCCGAATCTGCAATCACTTGCTTAGATGCTGGAATCCAATGCGCGATAGTTTGCACCGCTTCAGTTGCAAGCGTAAATGTAATAGCCGATTCTGGCTTGGTTACATTTTCAAACGCTTCTGGAGAACCGCCAATCTGAGGGCCAGCATTATTAGTGAATACGTTTTCTTTCGCGAATTCAATTAAATTGCTGTTAGTCCCAGTTGCTGCAAGTACATCACGTATGCGAAGCAAACGATTAGGCTCATGGATAATGCCTGCCACACGATCTGCAGGTACTAATGGCTGATTTTGGCCGGTTACATTAATAATGGCTGTTTTCATTTCCATGCGGGCCTGGCCTTGACGGCCTTCGAGTAATGCTTGGTATTGATCAGATTTAATAAACTCAGTACCAATATCCATGTCGTTGGCTTCTTCGTTAAGACTTACGCCCTTAACTTCGATTTCTTTAATGCGGTCGTATAAACCATCATAATCTTTCGATAGCTTTTCCATTTCCGCTTTAACTTCAACGGACGCATCACCAGAATCTTTGATCTGGCCGTTTATTTTTTCCATTGTTTCGTCAAGCTCACCGAATTTAATTTCGAGTGACTTTTCGACTGCCTTTAAATCGACAAGATTCTCGCGTTGTTCATCTGTCAGATTGCTTTGATATGCTTGTGTCATGATCGTGTTCCTTTAGTTATTACATTAATGAGGCTCTGCGTATTATCGCGTTTAGCCCTCGCGTTTAGTTCTGCGATTTCATCATTAGTAACAGAGTCACTCTGTTTTAGCTTCATGAGGCGGCTCACAAAAACAGTAGCCGTTGACTTTGAAAAATTACCTGAATCTCTCAGGAATAACTCGAAGTCTTTTAAACTTTTTAAATTTTCAATTTCTTGTTTCACGTTTGATATTCTTGCTGCATCATCTGCAGGGAAATTCACTACACTAATTTCCCTTAAAATTATTTCGCTTAAATCCATGCCGCCAGTGTCGTTTTCTTCGCCGCCGCCTTTAGCAACCTTATAACCAATACTAAGCCCATCCATTGCGCCTCGTTTTAAAGCCGAGTGGACTGTAGGGCCGTTTTTATGATTCATGTCAACCTGGCCCACGACAAATAAACCGGTATCATCTTCTTTTAATTCAACCCAGTCGCCAACAGGAACGCTAAAACTATCGTGATTAACAAACATCGAAGGCTTGCGATCTTCTTTTAAGGTCTTTTTATAAGCCCCTTTTATAATTGTATCGCCGTATGAGTCCACGCCGCCAAACTTCGAGGCATAGCCTTCAAACACACCGGTCTTACTGGAGCTGAATTTTAATTCACAAGATTCATTCGGGTTGTGTAGTTTATGTAGCATTGTCTTGTCCTGTGGCACTAGCCAGTTGATCGACAGGCGTTAAATTAACCTGCGCGGTTAAATCATCTGCACCCTCAATAGGCGGATCATTATTAATCTTTCTAATTTCGTTTCTTGTCTTGAGTCCGTTTTGAACCCACGAAGCTTGTACTTGAGTTTTAGCGGCTGAATCCATTTTAATGAAACCAGTTACATCATGATCAGCGAACAGTTTTTGCTTGTCACCGTTCAATATAAGAGATTCCTTAATTCCAGCTTCCCATTCATCCAAATAATCTTGGAGAGTAAAAGTTAAAAATGAAAGTAATTGTTGTTCAAATGAGGCAGGCCATGAACTCGATTTACCACCGCCACCAATTAAAACCTCCGGCACACCATAAAAGCGAGCAATCTCACCTATTTGGAAGCCCCGGGTCTCTATCATTTGCATGGTGTCAGGATTCATTCCTGTATCATTCCATTTAGACCCGCCTTCTAAAATTCGGGCTTTGCCTTTTTCATACGCTGTTTCGTGGAAACCTTCATATAATTCATGCGCCTGCTCTCTTTGTATCTTTGTCAAAAAAGCATCAAAACTAATATAGCCTGCACCAGAGTTGCCGCCGTGGGCGAATTGCTTTGAGGCATAAACATCAGCTGAGACTGAAAGCCCCATTGTTTGACGTGCATAACTTTGCCTTTCGAGTCCGACAATGCCATCTGTTCCAAATCCTTTAAGGTGTAAAATGGATCTCTTTGAATAAACCCGCATGCCTTCATCTGTCTGATAATGATAAACAAGCTCATTATCAACTAAATATGGCGTCATTCTGCCAGGTCTTAACGGGACAAGAGCCACAGGGCGATTACCTGACCAAAATATCTCAGCGTAAGCATTTGACCATAAGCATAATTGCAACGTCATTGCCTTTCTGAAATCACGCGGTTTCATTAGCGGATTAGGTGAATCATGAAATAAATCGTTTAAATAATGCCGCCCTAATTCTTTTCTTCCATCTGCTGTTTTTTCATAAAAATTTATTGGCAAAGAACAAACTGAATTTGTAATATATTGAACGCAAGCCCAAACCGCCGATACTTTCATTGCTCGTTCGTCTGAAACGGATATACCTGAATCAGTACCTATTCCACCCGACGTGCCGGTTTGCTGTCCTTTATCCGGATTAGATATACCGCCAAGCCCAAACCTTGCTAATGCTCTTGAAAATAAATTCATTTAGTAACCATACTTGTTAGCCATTCATCGAGACTACCAGATTCTTTCCCTAGCATAGCCCGGTTAATTGTCATTATAAGAGCAATAACGCCATCAATCTTATTTTCAGGGCGTTCTTTGTCAGGAAAAATATTGTCTTTCTTGTCGAGTTTTGCCACCACGTTTCCAAACATCCACATTAAAACAGGATCTTTATCAAAACAGATATTCTTTTTAAGAATAAGAGCTTCCAATTCTTTCATAGGTTCAGAAAAATTTCTAACCGTTGCCCCTAATTCTACCATAGGAAAGCCCTCGGCTAACATTCTGATAGAAAATTGTGTGGCCTGAAAAGGATCGTAAGGCACTTCTTTAATCTGAAATTCAGATTTTAATTCTTTTAGATCGTCTTCAATGTATTCATAATCGATCGTATTGCCTGGGGTTGATATAATCCAGCCATCTGCATGCCATGCCTTATATCTATCATTAGCAAGAATTGTTTCTTCAGGTAAGTAATGTCTTACAAATGCGGCATATTTTCCGTTTTTCTCAATCAGAATAGCTTTCGATGCAATATCAATTTTCGATGCTAAATCAATCCCTACATAACAATTAGCGCCCTTAAAGTCTTCAAGCTTTATATTTTTACGACAAGCTTGGTAGGCAAGCATATTCATCCATGCCGCTTTAGCGCCCACCCATTGATTCAGATGCTTGGTTTTATAAGCGGCTTGTTTTACTGCTGAACGTCTAGCCTGGCTAAGCTGTCCTTTTAAGAAATCAGGATCAATGCTCACCCCATAATTAGGGTTGGCTTTTATTTGAGCCTCGACCGTATCCCAGTCATCGTCATCATCAAGCCCATATATAATACCAAAAGCTTGATCATCTTCGACCGTACCTTTTAAAATCTGAATCGTATCAGATCGCAATGCGTAACAAGGTCCACCCATATCACTACCGGCTGTAGTAATAACCAGAAGCAAAGGATTCTCCCTTGCACCCATACCGGTTTCCAATGTATCTATTTGGTCGCTTGTTTTATGTTCGTGAAATTCATCAACAATAGCGCATGACGGGCTTGAACCATCGCCAGGATCGCCAATGACCGGCTCGAATCGTGAGCCGTTTTCTAATATTGTTAAAGTCTTAGCATTAACATCAACACCATATTTCTTTCTTAAGTTTGGCGTTTTTTCTAAAATCTGTTTAGCTGGTCTAAATATTTCCCAGGCCTGCTTTTCGGTCGTAGCACCACAATAAACTTCAGCGCCATACTCACCTTCTATCGTGAGCATTCCCACGCCAATAGCAGCGATATAAAATGACTTACCATTTTTGCGAGGAACTTCAATATAAGCACTTCTAAAGCGTCTTCGCTTTGATTTTTTTACATAAAAACCAAATATATTAACTGTGCAGAATATTTGCCAGTCACTTAAAATAAGCTTCTCAGATTTTGCCGCCCACTTACCTTTTGTATGCGGTAGCTTTTCTAAAAATTCACACCATTGCTCAGCTTTATTAGAATCCAGAAATATATCTTTACGCGATAAATCAGAGATAAATCGATTGCATGCGTTTATAACATGTTTGCATGCGGGTATTTTGCCGTTACTTATATCCTCGGCGTACTGTAATGCTCTGTGAGTAAACATTAGAATTCATTGTCATCATCTTTTATCACGGTTATTTTACTTCTTGCTACTGGGGTTAAGCCAAGCTCAGCAGCGGCCACTCTTAATTGAGCATGCTTTGCTGCGGGGAACTCTTCTTTTAAATCTTTCATTTCAGAATATAATAAACAGTATTGAATTAAAACTGTGGCATCACCCATGGTGATTACGCCAGATTTTTCCATTATCTTTTTGATTCTAGCCCATTCAGCTTTTGCATTTTTTGTTAACCATTTTGGTTGAGTTGGAAATTTTGCGCTAACTTTTAATTTCTTTTTTGGATCACCATGGCGGTCTTTTCTGAAAGTACCTGTTAATAAATGGATGTTATCTGGCTTTCTTTTATGGCCCATAATTAAGCGTCTGTAAGTTATTAATATCGTTAAACTTTAAAAAGCCCAACTGACTGTGTAAAAATATTGG
>DAOVVZ010000227.1:0-4122 GCA_030636915.1 Methylomarinum sp.
AATAAAGATATAAAATATGAATAATGCAGTAACAAGAGGTCAGTTTATTACCGTTGAAGGTACTGAAGGTGTTGGTAAAAGTACCAATATGGCTTTTATTGAAGGCTGGCTTAAAAAAGCAGGCAAAGAACTTGTTATTACGCGTGAACCAGGTGGAACAGAATTAGGGGAAAAGCTACGAACAGTTTTATTAGATGCGAAAGAAAAAGCGATGTGTGATGATACGGAGTTGCTTTTAATGTTTGCTGCACGAGCACAACATTTACAACAAGTGATTCAACCAGCATTGAATGCAGGTAAGTGGGTTCTTTGTGATCGTTTTACAGACAGTACTTATGCTTATCAAGGAGGTGGGCGTGGTATCGACATGTCGCGTATTGCGCAATTAGAGCAATGGGTTCAGGGAGAGCGCCGTCCTGATATGACCTTGATTTTAGACCTTCCTATTGATATTGGTTTGGAACGGGCAGGCAAACGCAGTACTCCTGATCGTTTTGAGCTGGAAAAGCATGATTTCTTTAATAAAGTACGGGATACATTTTTAGCTCGTGCTGCTGAGAATCCAGAACGTTATGCTGTTATTGATGCTTCACCATCAATTAGTGTTGTACAGCAGTCTATTCAAACTGTACTTGAGAAAATGATTTAATTTATGTTTTCCTGGCAAACATCAAATTGGCAGAATCTTACTGCAAGTCAACAAAACAAGCGACTTGGACATGGCTTACTATTTCATGGGGCGTCTGGAATCGGGAAAAAAGCCTTTGCCATTGAATTTGCCCACTGGCTAATGTGTGAACAACCTCTAGCTGACAAAGCCTGCGGTGAATGTAAACCTTGCAAGCTTATACAAGCTGACTCAAACCCGGATTTACTGACGTTATACCCTGAAGAAGAAGGTAAAAGTATTAAAGTTGATCAAGTTCGTGAGTTGATCCAGAAAATATCATTAACCAGCCACGGACAGGGTTACCGGGTTATTATTATTTCACCGGCGGATGCTTTAAATATCAATGCTAGTAATAGTTTACTAAAAACCCTTGAAGAACCGCCGGCTAATACCGTTTTAATCCTGGTCTCAGACAAACCATCCAAATTAATGGCAACTATACGTAGTCGTACTCAAATGGTGAGGTTTGATTTGCCCACAGAAGAACAGAGTCTGACATGGTTAAATCAACAAAATATTGAAAAAGCTGAATTAGTCCTAAAACTGAGCTCAGGCGCGCCTTTAGCAGCCGCTACAATGGCTAATGATGAGGGTTTACAGGTACGTGACAAGCTTTTCATGAACTGGCAAGAACTGGCTACAGGTAATGTCGATGCGCTTGAAAGTGCCGCAATGTGGACAAAAGAAGGATTCAAGGTTTTAGGAAACCTGCCGTTAAACTGGGTAAGTAGTTGGTTAACAGACATGGTTCGATACCTTCAAGCTGGTCAAGTTGAAAATATGGCAAATCTTGATTACGCTCAAGCCTTGCAGAATTTAGCAGGACAGGTAGACTTGAAGTCGATCTATAGTTTGTTAGATCGACTAAATGACACTATACGCTTGAGTGATACTCCAGCCAATCAGCTTATGTTAGTTGAAGGATTGTTGTTACACTGGGCGGGGTTAAAACGGAAATGATAATTAGGATTTAAATTATGGCAGCACCAGCAGGAAGACAAGGTATTCTGTCCCTGACAATTAAAGATAAAAGTGCGCTTTATGCCGCTTATATGCCTTTTGTAAAAAATGGCGGTCTTTTTATTCCAACCAATAAAAGTTACGGCCTGGGTGATGAAGTCTTTATGCTTTTAACCTTAATGGAAGAAACTGAAAAACTTCCCGTTGCCGGTAAAATTATCTGGATTACCCCAAAAGGCGCGCAAGGTAATCGTGCTGCGGGTATTGGTGTCCAGTTTAGTGACCAGGATGGTGGCGCTGCGCGGACTAAAATCGAAACGTATTTAGCTGGTGCATTAAAATCAGATCGTCAAACACATACCATGTAGTTGCAAAAAGATAATGATTTTTAGAGTCGGGCTTTATAGCCCGATTTTTGTTTATATAGAACGACCTGTCATTGCGAAGAAACAAAATGATTGTGGTAATCTCCTAATGAATAGCACATATCTAGAGATTGCCACGCTTTGCTCGCAATGACGGCAAGATAATTAGGAAAAAATATGTTTTTAGTAGATTCTCATTGCCATCTCGATCGATTGGATTTAACACAATACGACGGCAAACTTTCAAATGCTCTTAATTATGCCAATGAAGTAGGTGTTGGGCATATGTTATGCGTTTCTATCAATATGGAAAATTTCAAAGCAGTAATTGGTACAGCTAAAAAATATGATTTCATTTCAGCTTCTGTTGGTGTCCATCCCAATGAAATGGGCGGTCATGATCCTGGTATAGATGAACTTATTACTTTGGCCGATGATAAAGATATTGTCGCTATTGGTGAAACCGGTTTAGATTATTTTCGCAGTGAAGGAGATTTAACCTGGCAGCATGATCGTTTTCGTCGACATATTGCAGCATCACGAGAAACAAAAAAACCATTAATCATTCATATGCGAGATGCGACTGAAGATACTTTGCGTATTCTCAAAGAAGAAAAAGCAGACGAAGTGGGTGGGGTGATGCATTGTTTTGTTGAAGACTGGGAGGTCGCGCAAAAAGCATTAGACTTAAATTTTGTTATTTCATTTTCGGGGATAGTGACATTTAATAGTGCGAAAGAATTACAGGAAGTCGCTAAAAATGTACCCCAGGATAAGATGTTAGTTGAAACGGATTCGCCTTATTTAGCCCCCGTTCCATTTCGTGGCAAAAGTAATCAGCCGGCTTATGTTGTTAATGTAGCAGAAAAAATTGCAGAGTTACGTGAAATATCATTGGATGAGGTTGCAGATATAACAACTAAAAATTATTTTAATCTGTTTGGTAAATTAGCATAACAACATAGATTTCACTTGTTTTGTAGGTCGGCCTTCAGGCCGACGCGGAATTAGCAAAACAACCGTAGTTATCGAATACCCTGCCGTTTTGCAATTAGATGTGTGGTTTCGTTATACTGCACCGTCGGCCTGATACCCTCTTATATAGTTTATATGAGGGGCACTATGAGACCGACTTACAAATTTAGTCTTTAAGCTGCACTTACCCTCTGACTTGATTACGCTATTTATTAAACCTCCCTCAAGTAAGTAATCATCATATCCTCGTTCATAAAGAGAAACTCATTCACAGCAACCGTAACGACATGGTTTCTAACATATCTATGTGCAGCAATGCTTCCTGCAATATCAACTTGAGACATCAACCAGCCACCAAAAATATCACCTGAGGCATTCGTATCAGACGGCATAGGTAATACTCTAATCTCCGACTGCTTATTGATATCGGTGGCCATGGTAAAGCTCTATTATTTCTTTTTCATATTTCTCAAATATTTTTGCTCTTTTTAATTTTAAGGTAGGTGTAATTAAACCATCTTCAATATCCCATGGTTTTAATACTATATGGGCACGAATAATTTTTGCATAACCAGGAAAAGCAGCCAATTGTTTGTTAATTCGATCAATAAAAATATTTTTTACTTTTTCAAGTTTAAGTGAAGATTCAACTGTTGGCACAGACAGGTCTGTAGCAAATTTATGCCAATTAATTTTTTCCATTGTAATAATGGCAGTCAAAAAAGGTTTAGCTTCACCTATGACAATAACCTGTTCAAATAAAGGATCGCTGCTAATTGCCAATTCAATATCCGAAGGTGGGACTTTTTCACCGTTCGATAAAACAATAATTTCTTTTAAACGACCTGTAATATAAATATGTTCATTTTCGATTTTTGCTTTATCACCGGTGTGGAACCAGCCTTCGGCATCAATCACTTCTTTTGTCTTCGTTTCATTGCCCCAGTAACCTAACATTACCGTTGGACCTTTTACTAATAGTTCATCATTTTGACCTAACTTAACTTCAACATTAGCCATTGTTTGACCAACACTAAAAGGGTCGTTATTGCTAAGTTTATTAGAACAAACGATCGGGCTTGTTTCAGTTAAACCATAACCTTGTGAGATTGTTAAACCAAGGCCAATAAATGTTTTTGCAATTTCAGGGGC
>DAOVVZ010000226.1:0-4130 GCA_030636915.1 Methylomarinum sp.
CTTATCAATCCTTACTTATGATTATAGAAATGTATTGCTTGATCAGTCCAGCAGAATACCAAAGGCATGGACTGAAAAGGGGAAAATTAAGGTACCCCAAAAAGGTGCTAAGGAATGGGAGGGGTTGGGTAGTCCTGATTTATGGGATGCTATTTGTTTTGGTTTTCTTGAGACTGCTAACTACATGGTGGCAGAGAATAGAATTGATTTTGGTGAGAGTACAGCAACAGACATAGCCCAACAAGAGGCTGATGAATTGTTTGCTGATGTGGTTTAGGAAAAACGCAGGGTTGTTAGTTGGTGGAAAATAGCCACCAATACCTGCATATTCCAAGGTATTGGGTAGAAGTTGCGGTGCACTAGACCAATCGATGCCATTGGCTTTTTACTTACCGTCCTGCTCCAGTCTTAGCCGAAAGACTGGCAATACCATTTAATACAAGCGAAGTTATTACCCGCGATCCCGAACGTCAAAGGCCGGGACAAGTAGCGACTTCTATCAGGGATATAAGGACATTTTTCAGCCTAACCTGACAATTCAAAGTATAAGCCCAATAAATTTAGGTGTCTAATATTTTAGAGACCATAAACAAAAGCCCATCAAAAGACAGGCTTGAGTCTGTAACTAACTCCAATGACGAGGAAACATATCCTTCTCGTTTAGCTAGTTACCAACTTGACTCTATATTATTTGAAAATAATATTAATACATAGGCTGGTCAAATAAAATATTTTGGCAAGGGTTGCCGATATTTATAACATTATGAGATATCAAAAAGACGAAATTTATTTAAAACGTCAACTCAGTGTCAACTCAGAAAATAAAAGCAAAAACAATTATTAAGCCCTATTGATTAATTCTTTATCTTTCAATGACTTAATGGCGCGCCCGAGAGGATTCGAACCTCCGACATTCGCCTTCGGAGGGCGACACTCTATCCAGCTGAGCTACGGGCGCATTTTGTTTGGAACCATGAATTATACTGGAAGTTGAAGAAAAGTTCTTCCGCTGTTTATTTTTTTGCTTTGAGTTTTGCCAGCATCTGTTTTTGCTTTTTTAGACGCTCTGCTTTTTCTTGTACTTGTTTTTCTAACCGTTGCTGTTTGTTTTGAAATGCCTGGCGCGCTTTGTCAGCTGCTGCTTGATCCCACGGGACTGGATTATCGATGTCTTTCATGATGATGCAATCAACGGGGCAAGGTGCGATACATAATTCACAACCGGTGCAATCGTCAATGAGGATGGTATGCATTTGTTTGTTAGCACCCAATATGGCATCTACAGGACAGGGCGGCAGGCACTTGGTACAGCCGATACAATCTTGCTCAATAATAAAGGCAACTTGTCGCGGTTTTTCGCTTCCAAATGCAGCATTTAGCGGCTTTTCTTCCACGCTTAATAATGTCGCCAGTTTGCTTATACCTGCTGCGCCTCCCGGAGGGCATTGATTTATTTCTGCAATACCATCACTAATGGCTTGTGCATAAGGCAGGCAGCCTTTATACCCACATTGTGTACATTGTGTTTGAGGTAACAGCGCATCAATTTGGTCTACTAATGCTTGATTGATCATTAGTTTCCAGCCATTAGCGCGGCTATGTCATTTTCTACAGTATCTATGCCTTTTAAGCCGTACTTGTCTTCAAGTAACTTCAATATATTCTCGGTAAAAAATGGCGGTAAGGTCGGACCAATACGTACATTTTTAAACTCTAATGCAAATAAAGCCAGCATCATTAAAATGGTTTTTTGTTCGTACCAGGCAATATTAAAACTGACAGGTAAGGCATTTAATTCAGTTAATCCAAGTGCTTGTTGTAGCTGTTTTAAAAATTCAATGATAACGCCAAAATCATTGCTTTGCCCTACATCAAGATAGCGTGGAATATCTTCAATTTGACCGAAATCCTGTTGATAAATACGGTATTTGCTATCGCCTGCGCTAATAATAAGCGTATCTTCTGGCAAGGCCTCTGCTAATTCAGTGTAATAACGACGTTCTTTGTGGCGACCATCTGTTCCTGCCAGTACCAGAATGCGTTTGATTTTATCGGTTTTAATGGCTTCGGCAATTTTGCTTGTTAAACCAGAAAGCGCCTGAATACCATAGCCTGTTGTCGACTGCCCTTCGGTTAATGGATTGGGTGCTTCACATTGTTTGGCTAGTTCGATAATTTGGCTAAAATCTTTTCTTTGCCCCGGTTTACGGTCTGCAATATGAGTCACATCCGGCCAAGCAACCATACCTGTGGTAAATAACTTGTCTTGATAGGTTTTTTTCGGCTGTTGCACACTGTTGGTAGTGACTAAAACAGGGCCATTAAACTTAGGAAATTCTGTTTTTTGGCTTTGCCATGCGCCCCCGTAATTTGCTACTAGATTGAAGTATTTTTTCATTGCTGGATAAGCATGGGCAGAAATGGCTTCACCATGGGTATAAATATCAATACCTGTGCCAGCAGTCTGCTCCAGTAAGTCTTCAATATCTTGTAGATCATGTCCCGAAACTAAAATACCGGGTTTTTCCCAGGTATCAAGGTAAACCGAAGTCGGTTCAGGGTGACCAAATTTTTTGCTATTAGCTTTTTCTAGCTGCGCCATTGCATCTAAGCCTAACTCACCACTACGTAGCGTCATTTTTAAAATGTCATCTAACGTGTTACTTTTATTTAGACTAAAACATAATGCCTGTTGCATAAAATGGTATTGCTCAACATCTTCAATTCCCATTTCTAAGTTATGCACAGCCAAAGCCCCCAGACCTTTGACGGCATATAATAAACATTCCTGTAACGCCAGAACATCTGCATCAAGTGCTTTCATGTGCTGTTCTACACCGACCGTTGCGCCTTTATCGGTAAATTCGACCTCATCAATCGCATCATATTGCCACTCAGCTTCTTCAGGTATTGGCTGGTCAAATGCTTGCTGATGTTTTTGCTGATAAGCGAGTAAAAACTGCTGGCAAATGGTGTTTCTACGCTTAACCGCTTGATCAATTAAATCCACAAATTCAGCCGGTGCGAAGTTGACATTTGTCACCATTGAGAATAATGCTTTGGCGATAAACTGATGGGTTTTGTTGCTGACCAAGCCGAATTCTTCAGCAGGTTCGCTATAAAATGCCAAGCCTTTAAGGCTGTACATCAACATGTCCTGAAGACTTGAAACATTGGCTTTTTTACCGCAAATACCAGCCGTATCACAAACGGTATTTTTTTTAGCTTCTTGGCAGTGATAACAAAACATGGTTTATCTCTTTAATTAATATGTTGGATGATCAAATATTAAAATAGCGTGTTTATTTTTCTACATAAAAGATGGGCACGCTGCTGCTTTGCCCATCCTACATCACGTCCTTAAATATTACTTAACCCGCATTCCCGCTTGTGCGCCTTGGTCTGGGTTTAATACCCATAAATCTTCACCGCCAGGGCCTGCCGCTAGTACCATGCCTTCGGATAAACCGAAACGCATTTTACGAGGCTTTAAATTGGCTACTACTACGGTTAATTTACCTTCTAAATCTTCCGGCGCGTAAGCTGACTTAATCCCTGCAAGAATATTGCGCGTCTCATCACCAATATCTACCGTTAATTGCAACAATTTACCTGCGCCTTCAACATGTTCTGCTTTTACAATTTTAGCGATGCGTAAATCAATTTTAGCAAAATCATCAAATTCAATAGTATCCGCAATAGGTTCCCATTTTTTTACTTCAGGCTCCGCTATTTTTTCTAAATTTTCTTGAGAGGCTTCAACAATTGCTGCAATTTTGTCAGCTTCAACTCGTGTCATTAATGGTTTGAATTTATTAATTTCATGATCTAACAACGGTTGTGCATCAGCAGGCCAATTTTGCGAGTCGATGTTTAAGAAGCTTTCTGCATTTTCTGCTAACACAGGAATCACAGGTTTTAAGTAAGCGACTAATAAACGGAATAAGTTAATGCCCATCGAACAGATATCATGTAACTCCGTGTCTTTGCCTTCTTCTTTGGCAATCAGCCAAGGTTTTTTCTCGTCAATATATTGATTGGCTTTATCTGCTAAGGCCATAATCTCACGCATAGCTTTTCCAAACTCACGGTTTTCATAACATTCGGCAATTGAGCCATTTGCATCAATA
>DAOVVZ010000160.1:0-4835 GCA_030636915.1 Methylomarinum sp.
TTAAAAAAAGAAGCGGTAACAGAGCCTTCTTTAATTGCTTCAGCAAATGTAGAAGAGCATAAAGCAGCAGAAGCAAAAGCAGCAGAAGCAAAAGCGGCTGAAGCTAAAAAAGCAAGTGAAGCAGCGGCTGAAAAGCCAGCAGTTGAAGTTTCTGAAGAAAAGACTTCAGAAGATTCTGAATAACCACATCGATAGAATTGTAGGGGATTATCATGGCAAGTAACATGAGACGTAAAAAAATGAGTAAGTTTGGTGAAGAAGGTTCACCAGAGATTGATTACAAAAATCTTGATTTGTTAAGCGAATATATTACTGAAACAGGAAAAATTGTTGCTAGTCGTATTACAGGAACTCCTGCGAAGTATCAAAGACAAATATCTGCTGCTGTAAAGCAAGCACGTTATATTGCTTTGTTGCCATTTTGCGACGCACATAAATAATTAACGGGTAGGCAGAAGTGAAGTTTTTAGCAGCTTATATAATGAAAGGACGGATGCAGGCTATGATGATTGCATCCTCTTTGGCGTTATTGTCCTTGCTTCTGCCGCCAGTAAGTATTGTAAGTTCAGCCTCTGTTGCATTAGTGACTCTTAGGCGAGGTGCATCTGAAGGGCTTTATGTTCTTATTTGTGCCTGTCTTTCTGCGGCATTGCTCGGTTTCTTTCTTTTTGGTAGTTTTCAATTCGCTTTATTTTATGGATTGATTTTATGGCTACCCATTTGGTTGATTTCAATCGTGCTGAGAGAAGGTAACCAACTCGCTATTGCTGTACAAATTGCTGTATTGCTTGGCGTTGCCGGTGTTATTGGCTTTTATTTATATGTCGATAATCCTGCGGCGCTATGGAATTCGGTGCTTAGCCAGATGGTTCAACCCATGCTGGCGAATGGTGCAGATGTTTCTGTAGATGAAGTAAAACAGTCAGTTCAGATGTTTTCTCATTATATGACGGGAAGCATTGCAGCAGGAACGGTATATGGCTTGATATTTGGTCTTTTTTTGGCTAGATGGTGGCAGTCAGTATTATATAATCCAGGCGGATTTAGAGAAGAGTATTTGTCATTACGGGTACATCCCAAAGTGGCGATAGGTAGTGTTTTAGTGGCAATAATAGCTTGGCTAATGTCAGGGATTATTGCAGAAGTATGCTGGAATATCACCATTCTTTTTGTCGTTTTATATACATTCATAGGGACCGCTATATTGCATACTGCGTTTTCTGAAATGAAAACCAGGCGCTTTATGGTGCCTTTTTTGTATATAACACTTGTGATAGTTCCCCATGTGATCGCTATTGTGATTATCGTTGGGGTTATTGATGCTTGGCTGGACTTACGTACTAAACTTTTAAATAAAACGAGAACTTAATTGTTCTTGAGAACTCGATGTCAATCGATGTAAAGGGGTATAAAAGATGGAAGTTATTCTTCTTGAAAAAGTAGCTAACTTAGGTGACCTAGGTGATAAAGTTACTATCAAAGCAGGTTATGGCAGAAATTACCTTGTTCCACAAGGTAAAGCGGTAGCAGCTACAGCAAAAAAAGTTGAAGAATTTGAAGCGCGTCGTGCTGAGCTTGAAAAAGCAGCAGCAGAGAAATTAGCAGCAGCTAGTGCGCGTGGAGATGCTTTAGGTAAATTATCTATTGTTATTTCTCATAAAGCGGGTGACGAAGGTAAACTATTCGGTTCTGTGGGTACACAGAATATTGCCGATGCAATTACTGAAGCAGGTGCTAAAGTTGAGAAACACGAAGTCAGAATGCCTGATGGTGTGATTCGTCAAATTGGTACTTACGATATTGATGTTAACCTACATACAGATGTAGTGGTAACAATGTCAATTGAGATTGCTGCTGAGGCGTAAGCTAGTATGATCATCGTAACCGGAGGTGCGGGCTTTATAGGCAGTAACTTAGTGCTGGGATTAAACCAGCGCGGTTACGATGATATTTTAGTAGTTGATGACCTGACTAACGGGGTTAAATATAAAAACCTGGTTGATTGTCAGATTTCAGACTATCTAGATAAAAAAGTTTTTTTAGAAAAGTTACAGCATGGTGTGTTTCAAGGCGAGACCATAGATGCTATTTTTCATCAAGGTGCATGTTCGACCACAACGGAGTGGGATGGACGTTACATGATGGAAAACAACTATGAATACACCAAGATTTTATTTCATTATTGTCAAACGCATAAAATCCCATTGATTTTTGCCTCCAGTGCTGCCGTGTACGGAGATGATAATAATTTCAAAGAACAGTTGGAATATGAAGGGCCGTTAAATGTTTATGGCTATTCAAAATTTCAATTTGATCAATATTTCCGTAAGTATCAGTCAAAGTTAACTTCTCAGGTTGTCGCTTTACGTTACTTTAATGTCTATGGTCCGCATGAGGAGCATAAAGGCAGTATGGCGAGTGTGGCATATCATCTAAACAACCAAATAAAAGATGCCGGCAATGTTAAATTGTTTGAAGGTTGTGATGGCTATGGCAACGGTGAACAACAACGTGACTTTATTTATGTTGGTGACGTAGTTGATATTAACTTATGGTTTTTAGATAACCCACAAGTTTCAGGGATTTTTAATACTGGAACAGGACGCAGCCAAACCTTTAATGATGTCGCTAATGCAGTGTTGGCATATCATCAAAAAGGCACGCTGGAATACATTCCTTTTCCCGAGCACTTAAAAGGCTGTTACCAAAGTTTTACTGAAGCAAATTTAGACAATTTGCGTGCAGCAGGATGTGAGCATCAGTTTAAGTCGGTAGAAGAAGGAGTTCGTCTGTACATGGAATGGTTGAATAGATAAGTAACACACTTATAAATGATAGGCAGGCTTTCGCTTTGCCCATCCTACAGTTCCTAAATATGGTTTTTTTGTAAGAGCATAGCCCTCGGCGCGATAGCAATACGGGTACAATTAACGCGCAATGTAGTTATCTTAATCTTCAAAGGTATTTATGCGATTATTGTATACCCTGTTGTTTCACCTCCTTGTCCCCATTGTCTTGCTTCGTCTTTATTGGCGAGGATTTAAAGCCCCCGAATATAGAAAACGCTGGAAGGAACGTCTCGCGATCTATCATAAACAATACCCTAGCAATGTCATCTGGATTCATGCAGTTTCTGTTGGCGAAGCAGAAGCCGTATTTTCACTGGTTAAACAGTTGCAAAAGCAATGTCCCGCAGATAATTTTCTAATCACCACGACAACACCTACTGGTTCTGCAAGAGTGCAAGCAGTGTTGGCCGATACGGTCAGTCATGTTTACTTACCTTATGATTTGCCATCTGTAATCTGTCGCTTTCTAACTGTTTTTAAGCCCAAGATTGCCATTATTATGGAAAAGGAAATTTGGCCAAATCTTTATGCGCAATGCGCCAAAAATAACATTCCCTTGATGATCATCAATGCGCGTTTATCTGCTAATTCAGCAAAAGGCTATAAAAAAATTCCTAGTTTAGTTAAGCCTGCATTATCTAATGTTGCATGGATTGCCACGCAAACTGCAGAAGATGCACAGCGATTTATTGAAATAGGCGCAAGAAAAGAATTTACCCGTACCGTGGGTAATTTAAAGTTTGATTTGGCGGTAGATGAAAACAGTATTCAGCAAGCAAAAGAGATAAAGCAGAACATTTTTTCAGGTCGCTTTGTCTGGATTATTGCCAGTACCCATGATGCAGAAGAGCAGGTGTTTTTTGATATATACCCTCAGTTAAAACAGCATATTCCTGAATTACTTTTAATGGTCGTACCAAGACACCCTGAACGATTTAATACAGTAAAACAGTTGGCTGAGAAAATGCAGCTAAAAACCTGTATGCGAAGTTCCGGAGTGGTATGTACCGAAGAAACTGATGTTTATATTGCAGATACTATGGGCGAGTTGAAGTGTTTGTATGGTGCGGCAGATATTTGTTTTGTAGGCGGTAGCATGGTGCCAGTAGGTGGGCATAACATCTTAGAGCCAGCGGTAATGCATGTCCCCATCATGTTTGGTCCTTATATGGTTAATTTTAAGGAAATAGCTAAAAATGTATTGGACTTAGGAGCGGCCATTCAATGTGCTGATAAACAAGCGCTTGTCGATACAGTCATGCATTTATATAAAGACCTTCAATACAGAGAAGAAATAACAGCCAAAGCGAATTTATTTGTAAAAAATAATCAAGGTGCAGCAGAAAGAATGGGTGTCTTAATTATGGATATTTTACGAGGGTAATTTTTATATCAGCTCAATTCTGTTATGGCTGTGATTTAACTGCGTACAAATCCTGCTTTATCAAGATTCTTCAAATGACTCTACATCTCTTTGGGGCGCACGCTAGGCTCCTTTGCTAGTATTTTTCTGGGCTTTAGTTTATAACCTTCGCCTATATAGGGTTATTAATCCATCTCAGGTTATAATGGATGTTTTAGGTGTGTTGATCTCTTTTAGAAAAATAGGATTTATTTTTTATTGATACTATAGGAAGTTCTAGTTCATTGTGTTCAAGTAATATTATTTACTTTAAGTACAAATCTTGATTTTAACTCGGTTAAAGTTACCAAAAAATATCATCATTGCTAGATAAACAGCATAATAAATATGAATATTGAAAAACAGAAAGTCTTGATTGTTGATGATATTGACTCCAACATTCTTTTATTAAAGAAAGCATTAAAAAATTTAGATGTTGAAATTGTTGAAGCTAATTCAGGAAAAGTTGCACTACAGTTGGTAGAAAAATTTAAATTTGACCTGATCTTGTTAGACATACAAATGCCTGAAATGGATGGTTTTGAACTGCTGGTGGCTCTCAAGGACAAGTACCCTGATAGTAA
>DAOVVZ010000294.1:0-3572 GCA_030636915.1 Methylomarinum sp.
AAAATTAAAATGGCTGAAGAGGGGCGCTTTGCCTTGTTAGGACGAGTTGATCGTACCGTAAAAGTGGAAGAGAAACGTTTATCATTAGATGAATTAGAACAACAGCTAATCGCATATCAATGGATAGAACAAGCTTATACTTTGGTGCTGTCAGGAAAACGAGAGAAAGTCGCTGCCATTTTGGTCTTGAGTGTAGCGGGAGAGGATTATCTACAGCAACAGGGCAGAGCAGCACTGCTTAAGATGTTAAGGCAGCAATTAATGCAACGTTTTGAAACGGTATTGTTACCCAAAAAGTGGCTAATGATGCATACACTCCCCTTGACTAGCCAAAGTAAAGTCAACCGAGAATTATTGGAGCAATTGTTAGCAATGGATTCTAGCCGTTTTCCGCAGATATTAGATGTAAATGATGAAAATGACAGTGTCGATCTGCAATTAAAAGTATTGCCAGAGCTAATCTATTTTGCAGGCCATTTCCCCGAACAGCCTATTTTACCCGGTGTCACTCAATTGGCTTGGGCTGAGAGTTTTGGCAAAATATTCTTTAATATATCTCAACCTTTTTTGCGCATGGAAGTGGTTAAATTTAAAAAAATTATTCGCCCTAACGATATTATTCGGATGAAACTTAACTGGAAATCAGAGAGCAGTAAGCTGTATTTTGAATTAAGTTCGCTAACTGATTCACATAGCTCTGGCCGCATAGTTTATGGTGAGCAAGAATGAAGACCTGTGTGATTGTCCCTGTCTACAACCATCAACATGCCATTAACACAGTAGTTGAGCATCTAAAACCATTGGGATTAAGCTGTTTTTTAATTAATGATGGTAGTTCGCCCGAGTGTTCGGCTGTTTTACAACAAATCGCTGAGCAAGAAAGTGAATGGCTGACCTTATATGAAAGAGAGGTTAATGGGGGGAAAGGCGCAGCGGTTGTTGATGGCTTTAAGTTGGCGATTGAGCAAGGCTATAGCTACGCTATTCAAATTGATGCAGATGGTCAGCATCACCTGGCTGATATTTCTCGTTTTATATCTGCGAGCTCGCAACACCCAGAACACTTAATACTGGGGCAGCCTTTATTTGATCAATCTGTCCCTAAGAAAAGACTCTATGGTCGAAAATTCACCAACTTGTGGATCTGGATTAATACACTGTCTTTTGCAATTAAAGATGGCATGTGTGGTTTTCGCTGTTACCCGTTAGTGGCTGTTGATGAGTTGCTAAAATCTGTAGGCATAGCGCAGCGGATGGATTTTGATATAGATATAGTGGTGCGATTGTATTGGCAGGGCTTAGATGTCATTAATATACCGACAGAAGTACAATATCCTCTGGATGGTGTATCCCACTTTAAAATGTTGCAGGATAATCTAATGATTTCTAAAAAACACGCACAGCTTTTTTTTGGCATGTTATTACGTTTCCCTAAATTGCTAGCGAGGCAGATAGGATGAGCCATTGGTCTCAAATAGAAGAGCGCGGTGTGGTTTGGGGTATGCACTTTCTATTAAAAATATATTTAATGTTTGGGCGTAAAATATTGCAGGTTTTTCTGTATCCCATTGTCAGTTATTATTGGTTGATAAATAGTAAGGGGCGCAAGGCCAGTCGCCAGTATCTGGGCAAGGTTTCAAGTTATCAGGATGATTTATCAATCAATGGCAGCTTAAATTGCAGTTATCGGCATTTTATTAGTTTTGCTAATGCGCTGATAGACAAACTAGCCGCCTGGAGTGGTTCTTTAACTCTTAATAATATTGAATATCATGGGCGGGAAGCGATAATAAAACATATAGACCAAGGGCAGGGTGTTTTAATATTAGGCTCGCATTTAGGTAATTTAGAAGTCTGCCGCGTCATTGCCAAATTAAGAAGTAAAGTCACTATCAATGTATTGGTGCATACTAAACATACTGAAAAATTTAATACGTTACTTAATAAATACGCAGACTCAGGACGATTAAACTTAATTCAGGTCACCAGCGTTAATGCCGCAACAGCCATGCTGCTACAAGATAAAATAGAAGCCGGTGAAATGGTGATTATCGCCGCAGATAGAACACCTGTGAGTGGCCAGGGGCGAGTTGCCCAAGCTGATTTTTTAGGGCAGTCAGCCTCATTTCCACAAGGCCCTTTTATTTTGGCTTTGTTACTAAAATGTCCGGTGTTTACCCTGTTTTGTTTAAAGCAGAAAGGTAAACAAATGATTTATTTTGACCATTTTTGTGATGGTTTAGAATTTTCAAGAACACAGCGTACAGCCGCCATTCAACAATGTGTGGATAGTTCTGCGGAAAGGTTACAACACTATTGTGTAAAAGCGCCATTACAGTGGTTTAATTTTTATGATTTCTGGCGTACAGAGGATGAGTAGACATTGATAGTCAAAGGACAAGCATTAACAATTGAACAAGTCTGTGCCGTTGCAGAACAAACCCAAACCCTCACTTTAAGTGATGAAAGCCAGTTTGTAGACAGAATTAACAAAGGCGCGGTGTTTATAGACACCTTATTACAGGAAGAAGGCTGCGTTTATGGTGTTACCACCGGTTATGGTGATTCATGCACGGTATCAATTCCTTTACAGCATGTAGCAGAACTGCCAAAACATCTATATACCTTTCATGGCTGTGGCTTGGGTGATTTTTTTGATCAGCAGCAAACACGAGCAGTGTTAGTGGTACGCTTAAATAGTCTGGCGCAAGGCTTTTCAGGTGTCAGTTATTTGTTATTACAACAAATAGCTGAATTATTAAAACAAAATATTCTGCCATTAATTCCGCAAGAAGGATCAGTCGGTGCCAGTGGTGATTTAACCCCATTGTCTTATGTTGCCGCTGTATTAGCCGGTGAAAGAGACGTGCTGTATAAAGATAAAACACAAGCAACAGAAAATGTTTTTAAGCAGCTGAATATCATGCCTCTCACCTTAAAGCCCAAAGAAGGCCTGGCGATTATGAACGGTACAGCGGTTATGACGGCAATTGCCTGTTTAGCATATCAGCGAGCCGCTTATTTATCTCAACTCTGTACCCGTATTACCAGTCTGGCTTCTATTGCACTGCAAGGTAATGCATATCATTTTGATGAAAAATTATTCTCCGTCAAACCACACAATGGACAAATAAAAGTCGCCAAATGGTTAAGAAATGATCTGCAATTATCAAACGAAGCACCAAGAAATGACAGCCGATTGCAAGATCGTTATTCCTTGCGCTGTGCGCCGCATGTGATTGGCGTATTAGAAGATAGCTTGCCATGGTTTAGGCAATTTATAGAGAATGAGCTTAATAGTGCAACCGATAATCCTATTATCGATGCAGAAGGCGAGCATGTGTTACATGGTGGCCATTTCTATGGCGGGCATATTGCCTTTGCCATGGATAGCATGAAAACCGTGGTGGCAAATCTGGCAGACCTTATGGACAGACAGATGGCACAGTTAATGGATACCAAGTTTAATCATGGTTTACCCGCTAACTTATCTGGTGCCACAGCAGATCAGGCTATGCTAAATCATGGCTTTAAAGCCCTGCAAATTGCAGTGTCAGCCTGGACAGCAGAAG
>DAOVVZ010000178.1:0-4582 GCA_030636915.1 Methylomarinum sp.
ATTGACGTGCGGGAATATAGCGATGGGATAATCTGACTGAGGCTTCCAAAGCTTCATCCAGCACTTGTACCTGATGGTGATTTTCCATGACTGAGGCAACACCTCGCATCATTAATATAGCTTTTTCTTCACTCGGTTCATCCACTTTTACCACCTGGAATCGTCGAGTTAAGGCCGGGTCTTTTTCTATATGTTTTTTATATTCAGCCCAGGTTGTTGCTGCAACAGTACGTAAAGTACCTCGTGCTAATGCCGGTTTTAATAAATTAGCCGCATCGCCTGTTCCGGCAGCACCTCCTGCACCAACCAGCGTATGGGCTTCATCAATAAACATGATGATAGGTTTTTCTGAAGCTTGAACCTCATCTATCACCTGTCGTAATCTATTTTCAAACTCCCCTTTCATACTGGCACCCGCCTGTAACAAACCAATATCCAAAGTTCGTAAGGTGACATTTTTTAAAGGCGGGGGCACATCACCTGCCACGATTTTTTGCGCAAAGCCTTCAACTACCGCAGTTTTACCCACACCAGCCTCCCCTGTCAAAATCGGGTTGTTTTGTCGCCTGCGCATTAAAATATCAATGACTTGTCTAATTTCCTCATCTCGACCCACAATAGGGTCCATTGTTCCTTCTCGTGCTTGTGCAGTCAGATCCACAGTAAATTGCTGTAACGCTTCCTGTTTACCCATTTGCGCAGCAGGCATCGCACCACTGGCTTCCCCAGGAGCGGCCCCACCACCGACTTGAAAACCGTCATTAGCATGCAGGCCTTCTTCTGGAGAACTGCCTACGATTTCTGCAAAACGATCAGTTAATGTATCCAGTTTTATTTTTTCAAATTCTTTTGAGATACCGAGTAATGCATTATGTAAATTTTTAGTTTTTAAAATACCGACTACCAAATGCCCGGATCGAACCTGATTCTCTCCAAACATCAAAGTACCAAAAACCCAGCCCCGTTCCACAGCATCTTCAACATGTTGTGATAAATCGGAAATGGAAGTAGAACCTCTCGGTAACGAATCCAGACTATCGGTAAAATCCTTAACCAGAAGTGCGGGGTCTATATTAAATTGCTTAATAATCTGGTGTAAGTCTGAATCCTGTAGTTGTAAAATCTGGTGTAGCCAATGAGTTAACTCAACATAAGGGTTGCCACGCATTTTACAAAACACGGTAGCGCTCTCTATACCTCTATAGCATATACTGTTTAATTTCCCAAACAGAGCCACTCGACTAATTTCTGACATTACATTCCCTCAGTGTTATTTATATTCAATTAAACTTAAGTGTTCTTTAATGGGTTTAATACTAAAGCATCGGCATCTTTTAAAGATGTTCTAAGTCCTAACCAGCTAGACCAGCCAAGACGTTCGCCACCGCCCAGCCTTACGCCTTTAATTTCTTCAGATTTAAGTATTAAATTAATATCCCACTGTAATTCATGACCAATATAATTGCGTACTATAGCTTTTAATTTTTCTAACCTTTCACCTGAAGGTAATAAGCTTTCATACTGCTGCATGGTTAATGGTCCAAATACCAGCCTGAATTTATTCTGACAGCCCCAGACTCGACTACCTAAGACTGTAGACATGCCTAAAGTACAGGTTCTAGGTGAACGCCCTAATCTGGTTAAGTCTGAACTTTGTATTTCCAACCATTCACCTACAAATTGCTGGAGATTAACTGGCAATTTAAAAAAATCTGTAATAATCGCTTTCAGTCCATCAGCATTTTTAGCATGATGAGCTAAATGCCCGGCATAATGTAATTTAGCCAGATCAGGCATAGCATCTCTTTGTAATAAAGTGCTATCGCCTATGCCCAATAATGAACCGGTATAATTTGAAAACCGGTCATTCAATGGCCGGTCAAAATTAAAAGTAGGTTCAGTATTCGCTCTTGCCCGATAAAACAAGCTAATCATGCGGTGATGAAAAATATCAGCAAAATGCGCCTGAGTATTATCATGATTATTATGCATTCTGCTTTTTACATATTCCGTAATATGCAGGGGCATAGGACCATTAGGTCCAAACAAACCAAAGAAATATTCCTTCAACCGGGCCGCTTTTCCTGCTTTAGCAGGAACATACTGACTGATTGTTGAAGGTTCAAATGCCAGTGTCACTTCCTGTGCAAAACGCACAGGATCATCAGCAGGACGTTTTGATTGGCCAATCAATGGCTTGTCAGAGTAGGCACATTCGATTAAGCGCAATGCATGAAAGAAACCGAATTTATACGGTTCTTTCTGCAATTTAACTGCTAAATCGTTTCTCTTTTCCCGATTCTCGCCGGCCATCTTATAATTTCTCCTCTATCCGTTGACGTTATAACGGTTTCGGTAAACGAATTAATTGACACATAACGGGCTAAAAATTGCTCCATTACCGCTCCCAATAAAAATACGCCACTGCCTTCAAATGCGGCCTCTTCAAAATTCAAGGTTATTTCCAGTCCACGACCAAATACGATGGGCCCTTCTGCATTTATCCTTCTGACTATCGACCTGGATGTAACTGATAACAAGCCATCAATTTGTTTGGCTATAGATGCGTCACTGTATTCGCCATAGAGTTTTAATAAGCTTCTTAATGCAGCTGCACCCTCTTTTTCATTGCTGTCAACTAATGTTAAATAGTTTAAGGATAAATGACTGATTAAATGCCAGGCCGTTCCAGCATTAGCATTAGACGGTCTTGGTTTAGTCGGTCCGGCAATACTACGAATACTTAAAACCGGCGCACCTTTTTGCATGGAGAAATCCGTTTTTCCTCCCCCTATCGGCATTTGTAGTGGCAAGTCGCGATTACTGCACAGTGTTTTTATGCCTAATTGTCTTAAATCCTGACTGTAAGGCGCCTCATTAGCATCGACCAGTGAAATAAACACTTCATTTCCAATATAACTGGAGCGCGGTCCCTGTCTTTTTTGTTTAGAAGACAGTAACCGCTGTTGGCGATGCAAGGCGTAATAAGCCAGTTGAATTGAATAATCTCTGGTGTCGTTAAAATGATAGAAAGGCAAAAAACTTTTTTCTTCATCTTTACTTTCATCACTACTGATACCTGTCACTTCTGTTATCTGACAGACTTCATAATCCATTGGTCTGGAGCGGTCGGGAACGACATGAAACTCAGATAGCTTTTGATTAACATGAACACGGTCGACCCGTTTAGGAAATAAATTGATTGCCGGAGTACAAAACAGTGCGAACTGAGATACTTCAACAGCGTTAATGAGTTTTACGTTGCTGCGATTGAGCATGATAATAATATCGACTTCATCAGTATCACAATCTTTTATTGCCTGCTTTAGCCCGGTCAATTCAGCAAACATATAACGCTCGGGAAAAGCAAAGTACTCTTGTAACAAGCGATAACCTTGAAAAGAACGGGGAGAATAGGACAACAAAGCCTGTTCATCTAAAAAACCATAACGACGGATGGGTTCATCTTTAATAAGATGCTGCCAGGCAATTGGTTTTTCTGTGGGTTGTACACAAACTGCAAATGAATTACCTATTAACTGCTCATATAAATACATAGGTAATTCACCGACACCTCTGAGATAAACAGGCAGTGAATCAAGGCTGAGTTCATTAAACTTAAGTCCGGCCGTTGTTTTAATACGTAAACGGATCCCCGCTTTTAGATCGGGTAAACTGGGCACACCCAGATTGGCCACTGCGCCTAAACTGGGCAAATATTCAGCCTCGGTAATTTCAAGTGGCCATAAATCAACATTATGTGCCGTTCTATATTCACAGGCTGTTTGCTCACCTTTTGCCATTTGGCTGCGCAAAGACGAATGCCTCTCTATCTGAAAACCCTCAGCCAGAGAGCCTTCTGCCAAATCGGCCTGAAATTGAACCACGGTCATAGATGGCACGGGTTCGTTATAATTTGGATAGATCATATCCAGCAAATGTTGAGTAAACCGGGGGAATTCGGCATCCACTTTTAGTTGCACTCTGGCTGCTAAAAAAGCAAAACCTTCCAATAACCTTTCAACATAAGGGTCCGCACATTCAAAACCGTCCATACCCAAACGTGCAGCAATTTTAGGGAATTCTTTAGCAAATTCCCCACCCATTTCTCGTAAATGGTGTAATTCAGAGTTGTAATAGCCTAGTAATTTGGGATCCATTATCAGCCGTCCATATCACGTAAATTCACATCACCTGTTATCTTATTAATTTCTGTCCGTAAATAAAGATGTAAGGGTAATGGCTGAGCCCATAAATTAGCTTCAATATCAAAGCTCATGGCTTGCTGGCTCATTTCTTCTGATGATAAAACCTGTATGGTTAATGTATTGGGTAAAATACGTGGCTCATAAATATTGATTGCCTGTTTAATTCCTTTTTCAATTTCAGACAAACTGACACCTGACACCGTTCTACCCGCCAAATCTTTGATGCCATAATTTAAAACCGACTTGGCCACTTCTGGATAATCAGCTAAATCCACAACGGACTCGAACGAATCAGTATTTAATAACCAGGAAATATCGCGCAGTACTGATTGTCTTAGTTTATGCATAGACAATACCCGTTTTTCTCTGGATTC
>DAOVVZ010000096.1:0-5983 GCA_030636915.1 Methylomarinum sp.
ATAAGCAAAAGCGATACCCATATAAAATAAACTGGTACTTGCAACCAGCAAGGGTAGAACCATTTTCTTTTCGTGACTATACAAACCAGGAGCTACAAACCCCCAGAAATGAAAAAGAATAACAGGGACGGATACAAAGATAGACCCCACTAAAACCAATTTAAACGGGGTTAAAAATGGCGAGGCCACATCTGTGGCTATCATGGTGCTATTTTCTGGCATGTGCTGTAACAAAGGGCCAGATAAGAACGTATAAATTTCGTTGGCAAACGGAGCAGCACACAAAAATACAACTAAAATAAATGCAACCACACGCAACAAACGATTGCGCAGCTCAACTAAATGACTAATAAAAGGTTGTTCGTTGGCTTCCGAGGCGGGGTCATTTTGAATCATCAGTGTGCTTTACTTCTTCAGATAGTGATTTTATTGATGAAGTCATCTTATCAACAGTCTCTGATCCTTCTTCCAGCACATTTTGAATATCTTCTATGCCTGACTGCTCTTTAAATATTTGACGCATTTCTTCAGCTTGCAGCTCTTCCTTTATTTCTGCTTTTACTGAAGCCACCATGTTCCTTGTTTTACCCACCCAAAAGCCAGCAACTCGCGCTGCTTTAGGTAATTTAGCAGGGCCAATGACTAATAAGCTCACCAGCCCAATTAAACACAACTCCCAAAAGCCAACATCAAACATGTTATTTTTCTACTTTTTCTTGCTTTTCAGTAGCGACTTCACTGTCGATAGTATTACCCTCTTCCTCGGTAATATTCTTATCGTCACGACCCTCTTTTACCGCAGAACGAAAACCTTTAATCGCTCCACCTAAATCACCACCTATATTTCGTAAACGTTTAGTTCCAAATAATACAATGACTATTGCCAGAACAATTAATAACTGTGTAACACTGATACCCATTTTTTTACTCCCAATTCGTCATTGATAAAACCAACAGAATTTTATTTACTACTACGTTGTGCTTTTTCTTCTAATCCGGACAAACCAAAACGACGCTGCAATTCAATTAACACGTCATCCGGTCCCAATCCTTGATCTGCCAGCATTACCATCGTATGAAACCACAAATCAGCTGTTTCATAAACAATCTGCTCTTTGTTACCATCCTTTGCAGCAATTACTGTTTCCGTAGCCTCTTCGCCAATTTTTTTTAAGATATGGTCTAATCCTTTAGCATATAAACTTGCTACATAAGATTTATCAGCTGGCTCCTGCTTACGTTGTTCCAGTATATCGGCTAATTGTTGTAAAACGTCACTCATTCTTCTCACACTTCGTCAAAAAGCTATAAATCCAATTATTTATATAACTCAATGATCATTCTATTAATTTTAAAAAAAATCTCACACAAAGGCACGGAGACACAAAGTTAAAAGCCAAAGCTCTTTTCTCTTCTTGGTGTCTCTGTGCCTTTGTGTGATCTATGCTCTACAATCTATAAATTGCTTTAGGGTCTTTTAGTACAGGCTCTTTTGCCTGCCATTGGCCATTAACCAGACTTCTATAAAAACAACTTTCTCTGCCAGTGTGACATGCAATTCCACCTTGTTGCTCTATCTTAAGTAAAATTACATCTTCATCACAATCTAGCTGTATATCTATTACCTTTTGCTGATGACCAGACTCTTCACCTTTACGCCATAGACGCTGTCTAGACCGAGACCAATAGACTGCATAACCATTATCTACCGTTAATTGCAAAGATTCTCGATTCATCCAGGCAAACATCACCACCCGACCTGACTCTGCTGCTTGTGCTATAACAGGCACTAAACCATCATCAGTCCAGCGAACCTCATCTAACCAGGATCCAGGCATTACAATCGCACCTCAATACCACGAGATTGCATTTTCTGTTTCGCTTGTTCAATACTGTATTCAGCAAAATGAAAAATACTGGCCGCCAAAACAGCATCGGCTTTACCTTCAATGACGCCATCAGCTAAATGATCTAAATTACCAACGCCACCCGATGCAATTACAGGCACTGACACCGCATCACTAATTGCTCTAGTCAAAGCCAAATCAAAACCTTCACGGGTACCATCTCGATCCATACTGGTTAATAAAATCTCACCAGCACCGTAATCAACCATTTTTATCGCCCATTCAATCGCATCGATTCCTGTGCCTTTACGACCACCATGAGTAAAAATTTCCCAGCGACTTGGTTCCTTTTCAGCGCTCACTTTTTTTGCATCAATGGCAACGACTATACACTGCGAACCAAACTTATCTGCCGCTTCACGCACAAATTCAGGTCTAAATACGGCCGCACTATTAATTCCCACTTTATCCGCACCAGCATTTAACATTCGACGAATATCTGCTAATTCTCTAATCCCACCACCGACAGTCAACGGGATAAACACCTCACTCGCCACTTGCTCAACCACATGAACGATAGTATCTCGATTATCACTGGTTGCGGTAATATCCAGGAAAGTAATTTCATCAGCGCCTTCACGATCATAGCGCCTGGCAACTTCCACTGGATCACCAGCATCTCGAATATCAACAAACTTCACGCCTTTAACCACGCGACCATTATCTACATCCAGACACGGAATTATTCGTTTAGCTAAGCCCATAATTTATTCGTATGTTTGTGCAATTTTTTCAGCTTCTACAAAATCAAGCGTGCCTTCGTAAATTGCTCGCCCTGTAATTGCGCCCATAATGCCATCACTGGCCACTCTACCCAGGCCATGAATATCATCCATATTAGTAATACCGCCCGATGCAATCACTGGAATGCTAATAGCCCGCGCTAACCTAGCCGTTGCCTCAACATTGACGCCTTGCATCATGCCATCACGGGCAATATCAGTATAAATAATAGAGACAACGCCATGCTCTTCAAATTCTTTTGCTAATTCAGTGACATCTTTGTCTGATACTGTTGCCCAGCCATCAATAGCTACTTTGCCATCTTTGGCATCTAAACCCACAATCACATGCCCTGCAAATTTACGCGCTACTGTGCGTACAAACTCAGGGTCGCTAACTGCTTTACTTCCAATAATGACATATTGTACGCCAGCATCTAAATAGCCTTGTATGGTTTCTTCATCACGAATACCCCCCCCAATTTGTACAGGTACATCTGGATAGGCTTCGGCAATTTGTTTAATAATATCTGCATTTTTAGGTTTACCAGCAAATGCACCATCTAGATCCACCAAATGAATACGTCGCGCACCCTGTTCTACCCATTTTCCAGCAACCGCAACAGGGTCATCTGAAAATACAGTATTATCCTCCATACGACCTTGGCGTAAGCGGACACATTTTCCTTCTTTTAAATCAATTGCAGGTATCAGCAACATTTTTTATTTCTCAATAGTTAAATCAGTTTTGTTCAGAGGATGCCATTAACAAAAGCATGCTCTTATAATTCTTTTCACACTAAGACACAAAGGTAAAGGCCCTGACTCTTTTCTCTTCATTGTGCCTCTGTGGCTTTGTGTGAGCCATCATCTACATTAACTTTAGCTTTTTCCATCCCAAGATAAAAAATTCTTTAGCAACTGTAACCCAACAGTTTGACTTTTTTCTGGATGAAATTGTACTGCAAAAATATTATCCTTTGCCAGGGCGCTGGTAAATGGCTGTGGATAATCAGTTGTAGCAATTATATCCATTTCATTATCTGGTTTTACATAATAGCTGTGGACAAAATAAAACCTGCTATTTTGCGGAATACCTTCCCACAAAGGATGCGGTTTTTGTGTCACCTTATTCCAGCCCATATGCGGTATCTTTAACCTGTTGTTATCAGCATCAAGCATTGCTTTTGGGAAATGAATCACATGGCCTTTAAAAACATCTAAACAAGCGGTATGAGCATTTTCTTCACTATCTGTTAATAGCGCATGCATGCCTAAACAGATACCCAAAAAAGGTTTAGTTTTTGCTACTTCGCTTATAACTGCTGATAAACCTGAGCTGTCCAACGCTTGCATACAATCTCTAATTGCACCGACTCCAGGAAAAACAATCCGATCAGCCTGCCGGATTTTTTCGACATCCGAGACAATTTGAACATCAACATCTGGTGAAGCGTGTTGCAACGCTTTTTCTATGGAGTGCAAGTTCCCCATTCCGTAATCAATAACAGCAACTGATGACATAGATAGTTTTTAAGGTAAAAGGTAAAAGTAAAGGCTCAAGGTAAATTATAACGAGCCTTTTGTTGATGGCATAATGCCTGCCATTCTTGGGTCAGATGTTATTGCCATTCTTATCGCTCTACCGAACGCTTTAAAAATGGTTTCTGCAACGTGATGTGCATTAGCCCCTTTTAAATTATCTATATGAAGCGAAACACCGGCATGATTAACAAAGCCCTGAAAAAACTCACGAAATAAATCGGTATCAAAAGATCCAATCATGGGTCTAGGGTAGGTCACATCATAAAATAAGCCAGGTCTACCGGAAAAGTCAACAACAACCCTGGATAAAGACTCGTCTAGCGGTACATAAGAATGGCCGTAGCGCACAATGCCCTTTTTATCACCCAAGGCTTTAGCAAAAGCCTGCCCCAAAGTAATACCAATATCTTCTACTGTGTGATGAGCATCAATTTCCAAATCACCTTTGGCATTAATATCCAGATCAATCAAGCCATGTCTAGCGACTTGATCCAACATATGGTCCAAAAAAGGTACGCCCGTTTGAAATGATGCATTACCTGTTCCATCCAGGTTAACAGCAATTGTAATTTGAGTTTCGAGCGTGTTTCGCTCAACTTGTGCAGTACGTTGGCTCATTTCTTATCTGAATTGAATTTAAAGATTTTCATTTTACTACAATTACATGCTTTCACATAAAACAAATACTGCGCACGGATATTCCACTTACGTAATCCAAGTCTTACAAAACTTTCCGCCTATACCTACTTACTTTTGCATGGATTTTTGGCAGAATATATCAGTCACTAAACAGAAGATGGATTTTAAGGATATTTCAATAGGATGTTGCCACGGACGGGATGTAATACAAGCCAACCAAGCGGGTGACAGATAAAGCCCCGATACTTTTGTACCGGGGATTTATTTAACTAGCGCTAGAATTAACCTCTAGCAACGCGTTTTCTTTCGTTTTCAGTTAACAATATTTTTCTTAAACGAATCGATTCAGGCGTTACCTCTACCAACTCATCATCATCAATAAACTCTAATGCTTGCTCTAAAGTCATTTTCTGAATTTTTGCACAGGCCAAACTATCATCTGTTCCTGATGCACGTACATTAGTTAATGGCTTAGATTTAGTTGGGTTGACCACCAAGTCATTGGTACGTGAATGAATCCCCACCAACATGCCTTCATAGATTTCATCCGCATTTACCACTAACAATTCACCGCGCGCTTGCAACGGATACAAAGAATAATCAACCGCTTTGCCTTTTGCCATAGAAATCATTACACCTCGAACACGTGTACCTACACTGCCTTCCTTTAGAGGACCGTAATGATCAAATACATGATAAAACAAACCTGAACCGGATGTTGCTGTTAAGAATTCTGTTTGAAACCCCAGCAAACCACGTGATGGGACAATATATTCTAAACGAATACGTCCTTTTCCATCTGGCACCATATCTTTTAAGTCACCTTTACGGTCACCCATTTTTTCCATAATAGTCCCTTGATGCTGCTCTTCAACTTCAATGGTCACATATTCAAATGGTTCAGATTTAACGCCATCAATTTCCTTGATAATGACTTCAGGACGAGAAACCCCCATCTCAAAGCCTTCCCTACGCATGTTTTCAATCAATACTGATAGATGTAACTCACCGCGACCTGATACTTTAAACTTATCTGGATCATCAGTTGTATCAACACGTAAAGCCACGTTATGTTGCAATTCTTTCTCTAAACGATCAAAAATCTGACGCGTGGTAATAAATTTACCTTCTTTACCTGCAAATGGAGAGTTATTGACCTGGAAAGTCATG